>JAJZVE010000256.1 GCA_021845835.1 Pseudomonadota bacterium
TCCGTGCCCCGGAACTGACGCACGGCTTCGTTACCGATCGGCGCGGCGATTTGCAATTGCAATGACAGGCGCCGCCGCCCCGCCATCCGCCCGGTTGACTCCCGCCCCGCCGCCGCGGCCCATGTGGCGCCGCCATTGCCGTTGCCATCCTGGGAAAGCGCCATGCAACAGAGGGCCGAGACCGCGCGCTTCGTCCAGGGATCGACGATGCGCCATGTCGTCGTCATGGCCGGCACCGGCGCGATCGGGCTGGTGGCCGTGTTCGCGGTCGATCTGATCAACCTGTTCTATCTGTCGCTGCTCGGCGACCCGCGCATCGTCGCCGCGGTCGGCTTCGTCGGCGCCGTCGGCTTCTTCCAGATCTCGCTGGCGATCGGGCTGACCATCGGGCTGGCTGCCGTGGTCTCGCGCGGCATCGGCGCCGGCGCGGTCGCCGACGCGCGGCGCATCGCCAGTTCCAGCCTGTTCGCGATCCTGGCCGCGACGACGCTGATCGGCGTGGCGACGGCGGCGCTCGCCGGCCCGGTGCTCGGCCTGCTGGGGGCAACCGGGGCGACGCGGACGATCGCGACGGGGCTGCTGCTGATCGTCTCGCCGTCGCTGCCGCTGGTCGCCGTCGGCATGAGCTGCAGCGCGCTGCTGCGCTGCGTGGGCGATGCGCGGCGGGCGCTCAACGTCACGCTGTTCGCCGCCGTCGCCGCCGCGGCGCTCGACCCGCTGTTCATCTTCGGCCTGCATCTCGGCATCACCGGGGCGGCGATCAGCACCGTGCTGTCGCGGCTGGTGCTGTTGGCGACCGGCTGGGCCGGCGCGTCGGCGCGCCACCACCTGCTCGGCCGGCTGCAGCCGCGCGCGATTGCCGGCGACCTGCGTCTGGTGTTCCGCGTCGCCGGGCCCGCCATCCTGACCAACCTCGCCACCCCGGTGGCCTCGGCCTTCGTCACGCACAGCATGGCCCGCTTCGGCACCGAGGCGGTCGCCGGCCAGGCGAGCATCGACCGGCTGGTGCCGGTCGCATTCGGCCTCGTGTTCGCGCTGAGCGGCGCGGTCGGGCCGATTCTGGCGCAGAATTTCGGCGCGGCACGGCCGGACCGGGTGCGCGCCGCGCTGCGCGACGCCCTGATCTTCGTCGCGGTCGCGGTCGGCGGCGCCTGGCTGCTGCTGTTCGTCTCCCAGGACCTGATCGTGCGCGCGCTGGCCGTGCGCGGCGAGGCGATCGACCTGGTGCGGCTGTTCTGCACCTGGCTCGCCGGCAGCTTCCTGTTCACCGGCGCGCTGTTCGTCGCCAACGCCGCGTTCAACAATCTCGGCTTCCCGTTCCTCTCGACGCTGTTCAACTGGGGCCGCGCGACGCTCGGCACGATCCCGCTGGTGGCCTATGGCGCGCATTATGGGCCGCCCGGCGTGCTGGCCGGTCAGGCAGCGGGATCGGTCGCGTTCGGCATCGTCGCCGCCGCGGTCGCGTTCCGCGTGGTCGGCCGGCTCGGCGCGGTCCGTCCTGTCGTGCTGGCGGAGGAACCGCGTGCCGCAACCTAGCCCGCGTCTGTCGCCCGGCGCGGCACGGCGTCAGCAGCGGCGGCGCGACGGCACCATGCGGGTGCAGATGGGCGCCTTCGAGCTGCGCAAGCGCGGCGCCGCGCGCTACGACCTGCGCGACCCCTATCACCTCGCGCTGTCGCTGTCCTGGCCGCAGTTCGCGCTGCTGTTCCTGGCGCTCAACCTGGCCATCAACCTGCTGTTCGCGTCGCTCTATCTGCTGCAGCCGGGCAGCATCGCCAATGCGCGGCCGGGCGTCTTCAGCGATGCGTTCTTCTTCAGCATGGAGACGCTGGCCACCGTCGGCTACGGCGTGATGGCGCCGGCGAGCCTCTATGGCCACACGGTCGCCGCGACCGAGATCATCGTCGGCATGGCGTTCGCCGCGATCATGACCGGCCTTACCTTCGTGCGCTTCTCGCGCGCCAGGGCGAAGATCCTGTATGCGGAGAAAGCCGTCGTCGCCCGCTACAACGGCCGCCCGACGCTGATGATCCGCATCGCCAACGGCCTCGCTGGTATGCTGGTGGAAGCGAACGCGGAAGTGACCGCGCTGATCGGCCAGCGTTCGCACGAAGGCCAGTTCTTCCGCCGCATCTACGACGTGAAGCTGGCCCGCGGCCGGCTGCAGATGTTCCCGCTGACCTGGACGCTGCTGCACGAGATCGACCAGAAAAGCCCGCTGCACGGCCTGGACGCGGAGACGCTCGCGACGATGGACTTCCGGCTGTTCGTGGCGGTGAAGGCGCGCGACTACGTGCTGGCGGCCGACGTGTACGACGCCTGGACCTATCGCCCCGCCGACATCGCCTTCGGCATGCGCTACGCCGACGCGGTGTCAATCGACGCGCAGGGCCGCACGGTGGCCGACCTGTCGCGGCTGAGCCTGATCGAACCCGACGCCGGCACCAGTTTCGGCGTTCCCCCGACCGCTTGACGCCGCCCCCGGCCGGCGAGGACAGTCGCCGCGGCGACGGAGGGAGCGGACATGGCCTACATGCTCGGCATCGACGGCGGCACCGAGAGCCTGCGCGCCCGCGTGTTCGACATGACCGGCCACCCGCTCGGCAACGCCGCCAGCCCGTACCCCACCCGCTTCGCCCCCGGCGCCCGCGCCGAGCAGGAACCGGAGGACTGGTGGCAGGCGATGGGCCGCGCCGTGCGCGCGGCGATGGCGGAAGCCGGCGTCGCCGCGGACCAGGTGGAGGCGCTGGCGCTCGCCACCACCAATTGCACCGTGGTCGCGCTGGACGCCGCCGGGCGTCCGCTGCGGCCGGCGATCCTGTGGATGGACATGCGCGCCGGCGCCGAGGCCGCCGACGTGCTGGCAACGGGCGATCCGGCGCTGATCGTCAACGGCGCCGGCACAGGCCCGGTCTCGGCGGAGTGGATGATCCCCAAGGCGCTCTGGCTGGCGCGCCACGAGCCGCAGGTGTTCGACGCCGCCGCCACGATCTGCGAGTACCAGGACTACATGACGCTGCGCCTGACCGGGCAGCGGGTGGCGAGCCTGAACAACGTCTCGATCCGCTGGCACTACGCGACCGATCGCGGCGGCTGGCCGACCAGCCTGGTGCGCGCGCTCGGCATCCCGGCGCTGCTGGAAAAATGGCCGGCCGAGGCGGTCGCCCCCGGCGCCGTGATCGGCCGGCTGACGGCAGAAGCAGCGGCGCATCTCGGCCTGACCACGGCGACGAAGGTAGTGCAGGGCGGCGCCGACGCGCAGATCGGGGTGGTCGGGCTGGGGGTGGCGCGGCCAGGGCAACTGGCGCTGATCACCGGCTCCTCGCACCTGCAATTCGGCATCAGCGACGCCCCGCGCCATGCGCCCGGCCTGTGGGGCAGCTACAAGGACGCGCTGTATCCCGGCCGCTACATCTTCGAGGGCGGGCAGACCTCGACCGGCTCGATCGTCAACTGGCTGCGGCGGCTGGCCGGCGGCAATCTCGACCTCGCCAAGCTGAACGAGGCAGCGGCGGCGCTGCCGCCAGGGGCGGAGGGGCTGCTGGCGCTCGATCATTTCCAGGGCAACCGCACCCCGCACACCGACCCGCTGGCGCGCGGCGCCATCACCGGGCTGTCGCTGCATCACGGCATGGCACACGTGTTCCGCGCCGTGCTGGAGTCGATCTGCCTCGGCACGCGCGCGATCGTGGACCGGATGCGCGACGCCGGGTTCGGCGCCACCGAGATGATCGCCGGCGGCGGCGCCACCAATTCCGCCCTGTGGCTGCAGATCCACGCCGATACCGCCAACCTGCCGGTGCTGGTGCCGGACGTGAGCGAGGCGCCCTCGCTCGGCGCCGCCATCCTGTCCGCGGTCGGCGCGGGGCGGTTCGCCAGCATCGAGGACGGCATCGCCGCGATGGTCCGCCCCGGCCGCCGCATCGAGCCGATCGCCGCCAACGTCGCGCGGTACCAGGAGATTTACGCGCGCTATGCGGCGCTCTACGAGGCGCTGAAGCCGCTGCGCGCGCCCGCGTGAACGCCAATGAGGGAGAGACAGCCGGAATGACTCTGCGACCGTTCTGCGGCCTGGCGCTGGCCGCCGCGCTGCTGCTGCTGGCCGGCTGCGGCGAGGATGCGCGCGACCGCGTGCAGGGCGGTGCCGCCGCCGGCGCGGCGACCGGGGCCGGGATCGGCCTGCTCGGCGGGCCGGTGGGCGTGCTCGCGGGTGCCGTGATCGGCGGCGGCGCCGGGGCACTGACCGGGGCGACGACCAGCCCGCAGCAGATCGATCTCGGCGGCCCGCTCTGGAAACGCTGACCCTCCGCCACGGCGCGGCCGTGCCTGCCGCCGTCGCGTCCGGGATCGACGGCCCGTACGCCTGGTGGCGGCTCGCGCTGTCGCTGCTGCTCTGCACCGTGGGCGGCATCGGCATGTGGTCGGTCGTGGTGGCAATGCCGGCGGTGCAGGCGGAGTTCGGCGTGGCGCGCGGCAGCGCCGCATTCGCCTACACGCTCACCATGATCGGGGTCGCCAGCGGCAACGTGCTGATGGGGCGCGTGGTCGATCGGGTCGGCATCGTGCCGCCGCTGCTGGTCGGCGGCATCGGCCTCGGCCTCGGCTATCTGGCGGCGAGCCGCGCCGGCAGTATGTGGCAATTCGACCTCGCGTATCTGGGGCCGATCGGGCTGCTCGGCAGTTCCGTCACCTTCGGGCCGCTGATGGCCGACGTGTCGCACTGGTTCGTGCGCCGGCGCGGCCTCGCCGTGTCGATCTGCGCCGCCGGCAGCTATCTGGCGGGCGCGATCTGGCCGCCGGTGCTGCAGGCGGGCATCGCCGCGTTCGGCTGGCGGCAGGCGCATCTGTACGCCGGCGTGCTGTGCGCCGGCGTGCTCGTCCCCGCCGCCTTCGCGCTGCGCCGCCGCGCGCCCCAGGCCGCGCCCGCCACCCCGCGCGCCGCCATTGGCGCACCGCCGCCGTTCGGTTTCGCCGGCCTGTCCCCGGCCGCGGTGCAGGTCCTGCTGTGCGTCGCCGGCGTCGCCTGCTGTGTCGCGATGGCGATGCCGCAGGTGCATCTGGTCGCCTATTGCGGCGACCTCGGCTACGGGCCGGCGCGCGGCGCGGAGATGCTGTCGCTGATGCTGTGCTTCGGCGTGGCGAGCCGCGTCGGCACCGGCTTCATCGCCGACCGCATCGGCGGGCTGGCGACGCTGCTGGTCGGCTCGCTGCTGCAGATGCTGGCGCTGGTGCTGTATCTCGGCTTCGACGGGATGGCGTCGCTGTTCGTCATCTCGGCTTTGTTCGGCCTGTTCCAGGGCGGCATCGTGCCGAGCTACGCCATCATCGTGCGCGCCTACTTCCCGGCGCGCGAGGCCGGCGCGCGCATCGGCGCGGTGCTGACCGCGACCATTCTCGGCATGGCGCTGGGCGGCTGGATGTCGGGCGTGATCTTCGACGCGACCGGCGGCTACCGGGCGGCCTTCGCCAACGGCGTCGCCTGGAACGTGCTGAACGCCGCGATCGCGCTGCTGCTGCTGTGGCGCGTCAGCGAGCGCGCGGCGGCGCCCGCCGGATCGCGCGCCTGACCGCGCGTCACGCCGGCGCGGCGCCGGCGGCGAACTGGTCGAACGCCTCCAGCGCCGCCGCCGCGTACATGACGCTCGGCCCGGTGCCCATGTAGATCGCGGTGCCGACCGCCTCCAGCAGCTCCGCCCGCGTCGCCCCGCGCTTCACCGCCGCCTCGGCGTGGAAGCCGATGCAGGGGTCGCAGCGGATCGCGACCGCGATCGCCAGCGCCACCAGCTCCTTGGTCTTGGGATCGAGCGCGCCCCCCTTCATCGCCGCCTGCGCGATCGCCGAGAAACTCTTCATCACCTCCGGCGCGCCCATGCGCAGCTCACGCGTGGCGCCGGAGTAGTCGCGCGTGACGGAATGCCAGTCCTTGAGCATGGCCGGTCCTTGGTTGTGGTCGGGTCAGTGTTGCGCGCGGCTGGTCGGGCAGGTGCTCATGCCGAGCAGCGAATAGAGCGGGCAGATCGACACCGCCGCGGTGGCCAGCGGGATCACGCCGATCCAGGCCCAGATGGGCCCGCCGGCCAGCGCCCAGACGATCAACGCCACCCCGACCACCGCCCGCACCACCCGGTCGATCACGCCGATGTTCTTGTGCATTGCAGCACCTCCTCTCCGCGCATTCATGGCCATGAAGGCGCCGACGGAACGGCGTGTCGTTGATCTTCGTCAATGGCCCGAGGGGTCAGTCGGTGAACACCACCGTCCGGTTGCCGTTCGGGATCACCCGGTCCTGCAGGTGCATCCGCACCGCGCGCGCCAGCACCCGCCGCTCGATGTCGCGGCCCTTGCGGATCAGGTCGTCGGGGCTGTCGCGATGGCTGATGCGCTCCACGTCCTGCTCGATGATCGGGCCTTCGTCGAGGTCGGACGTGACATAGTGCGCCGTCGCGCCGATCAGCTTCACGCCGCGCGCGTGCGCCTGATGGTATGGCCGCGCGCCCTTGAAGCCGGGCAGGAAGGAATGATGGATGTTGATGCAGCGGCCGGCGAGTTTCGCCACCAGCCCGTCCGACAGCACCTGCATGTAGCGCGCCAGCACCACCAGATCGACCTGCGCCGAGCGCACCACGTCCCAGATCTGGCTTTCCTGCTCCAGCCTGGTTTCGCGCGAGATCGGCAAATAGTGGAACGGCACCCCGTCGAAATCGAGATGCGC
>JAJZVE010000257.1 GCA_021845835.1 Pseudomonadota bacterium
CAGGGCTGCGGCCATCGCGTCGTCGGCGTCGCGGCCACCGAGAGCGAGGCGGTGGCGATGGCTGCGCGCAACAAGCCGGGACTGATCCTGGCCGATATCAACCTCGGCGCCGGCGGCGCCGCCAGCGCGGCGGTGGCGCGCATCATGCAAAGCCATCAGGCGCCGGTGATCTTCGTCACCGCCTATCCCGAACGCCTGCTGACCGGCGAAGCGGTGGAGCCCGCCTTCGTGATCACCAAGCCGTTCGAGCCGGTGACGCTGGCGATTGCCACCTACCAGGCGGTGACGGGCGGCTTGCGCATCGGCTGAAACCGTTGCGTGGCCCGGGCGTTGCAGCGCCGCGCCGACACGCAAAAGGGATGATGCGATGCTGCTGAGCTGGACGATCATCTTCCTGGTGATTGCGCTCGTCGCGGCGGTGCCGGGGTTCGGTGGCTTCGCCGTCGCGGCCGCCGGCATCGCGCGCGTCCTGTTCGCCGTGTTCCTGGTGGTGTTCCTGCTCTCGCGGCTGGTGCAGGCCGGCTATCTGCACGTCTAGCCGGCCGAACGCCAGTGCGCAGCGCAGGGTTGCAGGGCGGGAACCCGCTTCACACGACCACTTTGAGGCGACGATGCCGAGCGTGATCGACACGGCGGGGACCGTGAACGTTGCGGCTGCGCCACGCCAGGCGCCGTCGCGCGACGCGCCGCCGCGCATCTACTACATCAATCCGCTGCGCGCCGGCCCGCTCGCCCGCTGGGGCGCGGTGCTCGACCACGCCGCACGGCTCGGTTTCTCGCACGTGCTGGTCGCGCCGCCGTTCAGCGGCGACGACCTGTTCCTCGCCGCCGACTTCGACCGGCCGCACGCGGCGCTGGCGGCCGGCGCGGACGCCGCCGCGGCGTTGCACGCGATCGCGCGCGCCTGTGCTGCGCGCGGCCTGGCGCCGCTGCTCGATGTCATGCCGGATCGCGTCGCCGCCGGCGGGCGCATTGCCGCCGCCCGCCCGGACCTGTTCCGCGCCCCCGATCCCGCCCGCGCGCTCGATCCGCGCAGCTACGCCCCCGAGGGCGACAGCGCCGTCGCCCGCTTCGACGACGCGGCCGAGGCGCTGGCGGACTGGTGGGGCGAGCGGCTGTGTCAGTGGCAGGACGCCGGCTTCGTCGGCTTCCGCCTGGCCTCGCTCAGCGCCATCCCGTCCGCCGCGCTGCGCCGCCTCGCCGGGCACGCCCGCCGCGACGGACGGCGCTGCCTGCTGCTCGGCTGGACGCCCGGCCTGGCGGCGGCGCGGCAGAGCGCGCTTGCCGGCTGCGGCCTCGACTTTGTGTTCTCCTCGCTGCCGTGGTGGGACTTCCGCGCCGAGTGGCTGTGGACCGAGGCGGAGCGGCTGCGCGGCGTCGCCGGCCTGCTCGCGCCGGTGGAGCCGCCGTTCGCCCGCCGGCTGGCGGCGCGCATCCCCGATCCCGCGCTGCGCGCCGCCGCCTGCTGCCGCGCCGCCCGCTTCGCCGCGGCGTTCGGCGACGGCTGGATGATGCCGATGGGCGTCGAGGCTGCCGCGACCGAGCCGATGGACGCGCGCCGCGACGCGCCGGCACCGCTGGCGCCGGCACCGCAGATCGTTGCCGCCGTTATCGCCGCCAATGCCGCGAAGCTGCCGCCGACCGTGCCGCGACTGCTGACCGCGCCCGGCGCCGACGTGATCGGCCTGCTGCGCCCCGATCCGTCCGGGGAGGGCGGCGTGCTGATCGCGACCAATGCCGACCTGGACCATCCGGTCCGTCCGGCGCTGGCGCCGCTGCTCGGCGCGTTGCAGGGCGCCGGCGCGATCGGCCGGCTCGCGCCGGGCGATGTCGCCATCGCCGTGCTGCGTGCGCCGCCGCCGATCACGCTGGCGCGGCCGAAGCTGCCACGCTCCGCCGAATCGGCCGCGCGGGCGCCGCGCATCGCCATCGCGCACGTGACGCCGTCGGTCGATGGCGGACGCTTCGCCGCCAAGCGTGTCGTCGGCGAGCAGGTCGCGGTGCGCGCGGACGTCGTCGCCGACGGCCACGACCAGCTCGCGGTGGCGCTGCTGTGGCGCAGCGCCGACGAGGCGGCGTGGCACGAGACGCGCATGCGCCCGCTCGGCAACGATCGCTGGGAGGGGGGCTTCGCGCTCACCCGCGTCGGCCGCTGGCTGTTCACCATCGAGGCGTGGCGCGACGCCTTCGCCAGCTACCGCGACGAGCTGTCCAGGAAACACGCCGCCGGCATCGACGTGCATCTGGAACTGATCGAGGGCCGCGAGATGGTGGAGGCGGCGGCGCCGCGCGTGCCCGGCCTGCGCCGCATCGCCGACGAACTCGGCCGCGGCGACGCGACGGCGCAGGTCGCGTTGCTGCTTGCCGCGCCGACCGCGGCGCTGATGGCAGAGGCCGACCAGCGCCCGTTCGCCGTGCGCCTGTCGCCGCCGTGCCCGGTCGATGCCGACCGCCGCATCGCCGCTTTCGCCAGCTGGTACGAGCTGTTCCCGCGTTCGATGAGCGACGATCCGCACCGGCACGGCACGTTCGCCGATGTGATCCGTCATCTGCCGCGCATCCGCGACATGGGCTTCGACGTGCTGTATTTCCCGCCGATCCACCCGATCGGCCACACCAACCGCAAGGGCCGCAACAACACGCCGCATCCCGCGCCCGACGATCCCGGCAGCCCGTACGCGATCGGCAGCGAGGCCGGCGGACACGACGCGATCCATCCCGAACTCGGCACGCTCGACGACTTCCGCGCCCTGCGCGACGCCGCCGCGGCAGAGGGAATCGAGCTGGCGCTCGATTTCGCGATCCAGTGCTCGCCGGACCATCCGTGGCTCAGGCAGCATCGCGAATGGTTCGACTGGCGGCCCGACGGATCGCTGAAATACGCCGAGAATCCGCCAAAGAAGTACGAGGACATCGTCAACGTCGATTTCTACGCCCCCGGCGCGGTGCCCGACCTGTGGGTGGCGCTGTGCGAGGTGGTGCTGTTCTGGGCCGAGCAGGGCGTACGCTGCTTCCGCGTGGACAACCCGCACACCAAGCCGTTCCCGTTCTGGGAATGGCTGATCGCCGAAGTGCGCGCCGACTATCCCGACGCGATCTTCCTCGCCGAGGCGTTCACCCGGCCGAAGGTGATGCAGCGGCTGGCCATGCTCGGCTTCACCCAGTCCTATACCTACTTCACCTGGCGTCACACGAAACGCGAGCTGCAGGACTATCTGACCGGGCTGTCCACCGTGACGGCCGACTACATGCGGCCCAACTTCTTCGTCAACACGCCCGACATCAACCCGGTGTTCCTGCAGACCTCCGGCCGTCCCGGCTTCCTGATCCGCGCGGCGCTGGCCGCCACGCTGTCCGGCCTGTGGGGCATGTACACCGGCTTCGAGCTGTGCGAGGCGACGCCGCTGCCGGGCCGCGAGGAATACCATGACTCGGAAAAATACCAGATCCGCGCGTGGGACTGGCAGCGCCCGGGTAACATCGTCGCCGAGATCGCGCAGCTCAACCGCATCCGCCGCCACAATCCGGCGCTGCAGTCGCAGGTCGGCGTCAGCTTCCTGCCGTGTCCGAACGATCAGGTGCTGGCGTACGAGAAGGCGACCGCCGATCGCAGTAACGTGCTGGTGATCGCGGTCAGCCTCGACCCGCACCATGCGCAGACGGCGGACGTCGAGCTGCCGCTGTGGCGCTGGGGCCTGCCCGACAACGGCACCCTGCTGGCGGAAAACCTGGTGGCCGAGACGGTGGAGACCTGGCAGGGCAAGTGGCGGCGCGTCGCGCTGCCGCCGGATGTGCCCTATGGTATCTGGCGGCTCCGCTCCGCCGGCTGAGGGACACGCATGACCGACAGCACGCCACCGGCCGACCCGCTCTGGTACAAGGACGCGGTCATCTACCAGTTGCACGTCAAGTCGTTTTTTGATTCCGATAATGACGGCATCGGCGATTTCCGCGGCCTGCTGGAGAAGCTCGATTACATCGCGGAACTTGGCGTGACCGCGATCTGGCTGCTGCCGTTCTATCCCTCGCCGCGCCGTGATGACGGCTACGACATCGCCGACTATCGCGGCGTGCATCCCGAATACGGTTCGCTCGCCGATGTGCGGCGGCTGATCGCGGCGGCGCATGAGCGCGGCCTGCGCGTGATCACCGAACTGGTGGTGAACCACACCAGCGACCAGCACCCCTGGTTCCAGCGCGCACGCCAGGCGCGGCCCGGCTCGGTCGCGCGCAACTTCTACGTCTGGTCCGCCGACAACCAGAAATATGCCGGCACGCGCATCATCTTCATCGATACCGAAAAAAGCAACTGGACCTGGGATCCGGTGGCCGGCGCCTATTTCTGGCACCGCTTCTATTCCCACCAGCCCGACCTCAATTTCGACAACCCGCGCGTGCTGCAGGAAGTGCTGTCCGTCATGCGTTTCTGGCTGGAGATGGGCATCGACGGACTGCGCCTCGACGCGGTGCCCTATCTCGTCGAACGCGAAGGCACGATCAACGAGAACCTGCCGGAGACGCACGCCACCCTCAAGCGCATCCGCGCCGAGCTGGACCGCGTCGCGCCGGGCCGCATGCTGCTCGCCGAGGCCAACCAGTGGCCGGAGGACGCGCAGCAGTATTTCGGCGACGGCGACGAATGCAACATGTGCTTTCACTTCCCGCTGATGCCGCGCATGTACATGGCGATCGCGCGCGAGGACCGCTTCCCGATCACCGATATCCTGCGCCAGACGCCGGAGATTCCCGGCAACTGCCAGTGGGCCATTTTCCTGCGCAACCACGACGAACTGACGCTGGAAATGGTGACGGATTCCGAGCGCGACTATCTGTGGGAGACCTATGCCGCCGACCGCCGCGCGCGCCTCAATCTCGGCATCCGCCGCCGGCTTGCACCGCTGCTGGAACGCGACCGGCGGCGCATCGAGCTGATGAACGGGCTGCTGCTGTCGATGCCCGGCACGCCGGTGATCTACTACGGCGACGAGATCGGCATGGGCGACAACATCCATCTCGGCGACCGCGACGGCGTGCGTACGCCGATGCAGTGGTCGCCCGACCGCAACGGCGGCTTCTCGCGCGCCGATCCCGCGCGTCTCGTGCTGCCGCTGATCATGGACCCGCTCTACGGCTTCGAGGCGGTGAACGTGGAGGCGCAGGCCGCCGATTCGCATTCGCTGCTGAACTGGACGCGGCGCATGCTGGCGGTGCGCCGCCGCTTCTCTGCCTTCGGGCGCGGCACGTTGCGCTTTCTTTATCCCGGCAATCGCAAGGTGCTCGCGTTCCTGCGCGAGTACCACGCCGGCGATGCCGAGGAAGTGGTGCTGTGCGTCAGCAATCTGTCGCGCACGGCGCAGGCGGTGGAACTGGACCTTTCGGTTTTCGCCGGGCGCGTGCCGGTCGATCTGGTCGGCGGCGCGGTGTTCCCGCCGGTCGGCCAGCTCACCTATCTGCTGACGCTGCCGCCGTACAGTTTCTTCTGGTTCCTGCTTGCCGCCGAGGCGCAACTGCCACCCTGGCACGCGCGTCCACCGGAACCTCTGCCGGAGTTTGCGACCGTGGTGATCCGCTCCGATATCGCCGAGGCGTTGCAGGCGCCTGGCCGCGCCATCCTGGAAGGCGAGGCCTTGCCGGCGTATCTGCCGAAGCGCCGCTGGTTTGCTGCGAAGGATCAGAAGCTGCAGGCGACGCGCATCGCCTATGCCGTGCATCTGCCCGGCGTGCCGGACGTCGTGCTGGCCGAAGTCGTCGCGCAGTTCGGCCACGGATCGGAAAACTATGTCCTGCCGCTCGGCATCGCGTGGGAGGAGGAGCGGCCGAGTCCGCTGCCGCAGCAACTGGCGCTGGCGCGCGTGCGCCGCGGCCGGCGTGTCGGCTTCCTGACCGACGGGTTCGCGGTGGACGCGATGGCGCTGGGCATCGTCGAGGCGCTGCGCCGCAAGGCCGGGCTGACGCTGCCGGGCGGCGCCGTGCTGCGTTTTTCGCCGACCGCGCGCATGGCGGATCTGCAGTTGCCGCCGCATCCGGACATCCGCAGGCTGGCGACGGAACAATCCAACAGCTCGCTGATCCTGGGCGATCTGCTGGTGCTGAAGCTGCTGCGCCATGTCGGCACCGGCATCAACCCCGAAGTGGAGATGACGCGCGTGCTGACCGAGCGCGGCTACCAGAACGCGCCGCCGCTGTTCGGCGAGGTCTCGCGCATCGACGCCGACGGCACGGCGCATGCACTGGTGATCGTGCAGGGCTTCGTGCGCAATCAGGGCGACGGCTGGAGCTGGACGCTCGACTTCCTGCATCGCGCGGTCGAGGAGGTCGCCGTGACCGGACACGAGGACGAGGCAGCGCACGACGCCTTCGCTTCCTACCTGCCGTTCGCGACGGCGATCGGACGGCGCCTTGGCGAGCTGCACGCGGTGCTTGCCGAGCCGACGGACAATCCGGACTTCGCGCCCGTGGAAGCGACGCCGGAGGCGTTGCAGGACTGGGCCGAGGGCGCGCTGGAGCAGCTCGACTTCGCGCTGGCCGCCGTCCACGATGCGCCAGACGAAAGCAGCCGCGCCATGGCCGCAGACCTCGCCGCGCAGGCGCCGGCGCTGCAGGACGCGGTGCGGCGTCTTGCGTCATCCGGGCGCGGTGCGCTGTGCACGCGCGTGCATGGTGACTTCCAT
>JAJZVE010000258.1 GCA_021845835.1 Pseudomonadota bacterium
GCGACATGCACGATGCCGGTGGCGACGTGCAGCCGCGCGCCGTGCCGCGCTGCCGTCCAGTCCAGCCAGGGCTGCCACCGCCGCTGCTGCCGCTGCGCCAGCGCCGGCGGCTCGGCGGCGCGGTAGCACAGCAGGTCGGCCTCGCCGAAGCGGGCGAGTTCCAGCACCACCGGTTCCGGATCGGGGGCGATGCGGACCTGGCCGGTGCCGGCGAAGCGCGTCAGCGGCAGCTCGGCGAACGACGTGCGGCCGCCCTTGCGCCCGCCCGCCGCCTGCCACTCCGCCGCCACCGCCTGCGCCAGCGCCCGGCTCGGCAGATGGAGTTCGGTGCCGCCGGGAATATGCACCGGCCGGCCATCCAGCACGATGCGCCAGCCGGAGTCCGTCGGCGCGATCTCGGCGGTTTCCCAGAATCGTTGCATCAGGCCCTCTCAGTGCGCCAGCAGGCCGCGCAGGATGTCGATCGGCTTCGGCAGCTTGGCCGGGGCCTGGGCCGGGCCCGGGGCCGCGCCCTGCGCCGGCGCCGGTGCGGCCTCGCCGGCCGGGCCGCAGCTTTCCGGCGGCGCGCCGGCGCCCAGCAGGGCCCGCGCCGCGCCGCCCGCGTCCAGCGCCGGCTTCGGATCGGCAAACGTGCCGCCGACGCGCACCGGCACCACGACCCCCGGCCCGACCCGCAGCAGCGGGCGAAGATGCAGGTTCAACGCCTCCGTCGCCAGCTCGATCCGGCCGCCGCCCTGCACCGCGAGGCTGGGCGTGTCGGCGAACAGGCTGGCGACGGTGACGCTGCCGTTCACCGCAGTCAGCCGCAGGTCGAGACAGCGCAGCGGCGTGCGCCCGACCGTGCCCAGCGCACTCTCCGGCAGCCGCGCCGCGTGCAGCACGCCGCCGAGCATGGCGGCCAGTACCGCGGTGTCGATATCGCCATTGCGCGCGGTCAGCGCGAAATGGCCGCCGAGGCTGGCCGCCAGCGCGTGCGGCGAACCGCCCGCGGCGGTCAGGTCGGCTTCCACGGCCGCGGCGCTGTCGATCGCGCCGGCGGTGAACGGCGCCAGCGAGAGCGCCGGGGCGTGCAGCGTGAGCGCCATCGGCGGCGGCGCGGCGGCGGCGTCGATCGCCAGCCGCCCCGCCAGCCGCCCGCCCGGCGACTGGCCGGACAGCGGATCGAGCGTGAGCCGTCCCCCCTGCAGCACCAGATGGCCGGACACGTCGGCGTAGGTCGCGCCCCCTGTCTGCAGCGCTGCGATGGTGATCTGCAGGTCGGCGTCGGCGGCGCGCAGCGGCGCGAGGTCGAACGGCCGGTCGGGGATCAGCCGCGCCGGCCGCGGCGCCGGGGCAGGCGCGGCCGGTGCGGGCACGGCCGGCCGCGGCGGGGACAGCGCGGCGAGCAGCGCGTCCAGGTCCAGCCGCTGCACCGCCAGCGAGCCGCGCAGCGCCGGATGCGCCGCCAGCGTGACGGTCAGCGCCGCGTGCGCCTGCAGCGCCGGTGGCGCGGCGATGGCAAGCGCCAGCGGCAGCGACACGGCGAGCGGCCCGACGGTGCCAAGCAGGTGCAGCGGCGTGCCGTGCCATGTCGCCTGCACATCCGCCTGTATCGGCTGGCGCAGGTCCGGCGCGGCGAAGTCGGCGCGCGCCAGCACGAGGCCCGGTACCGCCGCGCCGAGATCGAGGCCGCCCACATGCACCGCCAGCGCGCTCGCCTCCGGCGGCGCGAGACCGGCGCCGGCGAGCCGCGCCGAGACCGAGATGTCGTGCAGCGCCGGCACCGGAACCGGCAGGAACGGCGCGAGGCCGGTGAGATCGGTCGCGGCGGCATCCGCCTGCACCGCGTACCCCAGGCCGTGCGGCGTCAGCGTCCCGCGCACCGCCAGCCGGGCGCCCTCGCCCTGCAGCACCAGCTGCACCGGCCAGGGCGCCGCGCCGGCGGGGCCGGGCAGCGCCTCCAGCGGCCCGGTCTCGCCGCTCAGCATGAAGCGCCGCCCGGCGCTGACCAGTTCGCCCGCGACGACCAGCGAGGCGCCGGGGGCCGCGGCGACGCCGTCCAGACGCGGCACCGCCAGCGCCAGCGCGCCGCGGCGCACCTCGCCGTCGCGCACATGCACCGCCTCCACCGCCAGCCGCAGCCGCGGCCCGCCCGTCCGGGCAGGCGCGGCCGGCGGCGGTGCCGGCGGCGCTGCCGGCGGCAAGACGGTCGGCGGCGTCAGCGCGAGCTGCGGGCGCAGCAGGTCGAGCCGGACGATCGCCACCTCGCCGCCGAGCAGCGGCAGCAGCGCCACGCGCGCCGCAAGCCGGCCCAGGCGTAGCGTCGCGGCGCCGTCCGCCGCCGTCAGCACCAGGTCGTCGGCCGTCAGATGCGGCGGCAGGCTCCAGCCGACACGGATCGGGCCGCGCATGTCGAGCCGGACGCCGGTGGCGCGCCCGACCGCGGACGCGATCTCCGGCTTGAAGTCGTTCGGGTCAATCAGCAGCGTCACCGCCACCGATGCCGCCACCACCAGCGCCACCAGCAGCAGCAGCCCGGCCAGCAGCGCGCGCAGCACGGGGCGTCGGCGGCGTCTCGGCATTGCTCCTCGTCTTGACCTGCGCCGGTTGAGATTAGCCCGAGCCCGGGGCCAGCGTCACGGCCGCGGCTGCTCTCATTTGCGTTGGGGCGGATGGGCGGCGGGCGCGGTGAAGCCGAGGGCGCGGAACGTCGCCGCCATGTGCGGCGGCAACCCTGCCTCCACCGCCAGCGTCCCGCCCGCCGGGTGCGGCAGCACGAGGCGCCGCGCGTGCAGATGCAGCAGCGGCGACAGCCCCTCCAGCGGCGCCACGCCATACGCGGCGTCGCCCAGGATCGGCGCGCCGATGGCGGCGCAATGCACGCGCAACTGGTGCGTCCGCCCGGTCAGCGGCGACAGTTCCAGCCAGGCGAGCCTGCGGCCGGCATGGTCGAGCGTGCGGTATTCGGTGATCGCCCGCGCGGCATCGCGATCGGCGTCCGTCGCGGGCGCCACGCGCGCCCCGCCGATGCCCGGATCGTGCCGCACCAGCGGCACGTCTATCCGCCCTGCCACCGGCACCGGCCGGCCGACCACCACGGCCCAATAGGTCTTCTCCACCGCCCGCGTGCGGAACGCGGCGGCCAGTTTCGCCGCCACCCCCGGTGAGCGCGCCACCACCAGCACGCCGGAGGTGTCGCGGTCCAGCCGGTGCACCAGACGCGGCCGGTCCCCCGCCGCGGTCGCCAGCGCCGCCAGCATGCCGTCCAGGTGCCGCGCGATCCCCGGCCCGCCCTGCGTCGGCAGGCCGGGCGGCTTGTCCAGCACGATCAGGTGATCGTCGCGATACAGCAGCATGCGTTCCAGCTCGGCACGGTTGCGCGCGTCCGGCGGCGGCACGTCCGGCGGCGGCGCGGCGGCGGCGGGCAGCGGCGGGATGCGCACCGACTGGCCGGGCGCGAGCCGCGTCGCGGCGTCGGCGCGCCGGCCGTCCACGCGGATCTGGCCGGTGCGGCACAGGCGCTGGATCACGCCCTGGGTCAGGTCGGGGAAATGGCGGCGGAACCAGCGGTCGAGGCGGATATCGGCCTCGTCCTCGGCAACCGCGCGCTGCGCGACGCCGCTCATGTGCCGCGCGCCGCGCGCAGCTTCGCCCAGTAGGCGAGGCGCTTGGCCACCTCGCGCTCGAACCCGCGTTCCGCCGGGCGGTAGAATTCGGCGCGCGCCATGCCGTCCGGAAAGTAGTTCTGGCCGGAAAAGGCGTCCGGCGCCTCGTGGTCGTAGCTGTAGCCGCGCCCGTAGCCGAGATTCTTCATCAGCGTGGTCGGCGCGTTCAGGATATGTGCAGGCGGCATCAGGCTGCCGGTGGCGCGCGCCGCGCGCTGCGCTTCGCCGAATGCGATATAGGCCGCGTTCGACTTGGGCGCTGTGCCCAGATACAGCACGGCTTGCACGATCGCCAATTCCCCCTCCGGGCTGCCGAGCCGTTCATACGCCTCCCATGCCGCCAGCGCCTGCGGCAGCGCCGCGGGATCGGCCAGCCCGATGTCCTCGACCGCGAACCGCACCAGCCGGCGCGCCACATAGCGCGGGTCCTCGCCGCCGGCGAGCATGCGCGCGAACCAGTAGAGCGCCGCGTCCGCATCCGATCCGCGCAGCGATTTATGCAACGCCGAGATCAGATTGTAATGTTCCTCCCGGTCCTTGTCATAGAGCGCGGCCCGGCGGGCCAGCAGCCCGGCCAGCGCCGTCGGGTCGAAAGCCGCGGCCGGCGGCGGGGCGGCGGCGATTTGTTCAATCATGTTGAGCAAATACCGCCCGTCCCCGTCCGCCATCGCCCGCAGGCTGGCGCGCGCCTCCGCGGTGAGCGGCAGCGTCAGGCCGAGCGCGGTTTCCGCCCGCGCCAGCAGTTTTTCCAGCGCATCGTCGTCGAGGCGCCGCAGCACCAGCACCTGACAGCGCGACAGCAGCGCGCCGTTCAGCGCGAAGGAGGGGTTTTCCGTGGTGGCGCCGATCAGCGTGACGGTGCCGGTCTCCACGACGGGAAGAAAGCCGTCCTGCTGGGCGCGGTTGAAGCGGTGGATCTCGTCCACGAACAGCAGCGTCCCCTGCCCGCCGGCGCGCCGCCGCGCCGCTTCCTCGAACGTGCGCTTGAGGTCGGCGACGCCGGAGAACACGGCGGAGAGCTGCACGAACGCCAGCCCGGCGCGGTCGGCGAGCAGCCGCGCGATGGTGGTCTTGCCCACCCCCGGCGGTCCCCACAGGATCAGCGACGCGAGGCTGCCGCGCGCCAGCATGCGCGTGAGCGTGCCGGCGGGCCCGACCAGATGGTCCTGGCCGACCACGTCATCGAGCGTGCGCGGACGCAGGCGGTCGGCGAGGGGGGCGGGGGTGGGCACGGGGGGAGTTTAGCCCGGGCGCTGGCGGGGGCGAAATCGGGGCCTGGTATGATATATCTTCCCCCATGTTTATCCAGGGCGAGAGGCAGACATGCAGGTCGGAAAGTGGGGCAACAGTCTGGCGGTGCGGCTGCCTGCCGCGGTGGTGGAGATGCTCGGGCTGAAGGAGGGCGATGAGATCGCGATTGAGATCGCCGGCAACCGCACGTTCCGGGTAAGCCGGGACCGCAGCCGAGACGCCGCGCTGGCGCGGCTGAAGGCATTGCAGCGGCCCTTGCCGCCCGGCTTCCGATTCAGCCGGGACGAGGCCAATGAACGGTGACGTGTTCCTGGACAGCAACGTCCTGCTCTACGCCATCTCGACCGACGATCCGCGCTCTGCCACCGCGACCGCTGCGCTGGCACAGGGCGGCGCGATCAGCGTCCAGGTGCTCAACGAATTCGCCAACGCAGCGCGGCGCAAGCTGCGGCGATCATGGCAGGACATCGCGGAGGCGCTTGCGGCAATTCGCGCGCTCTGCAGGCAGCCGCTACCGATTACGGTGGCGACGCACGAGGCGGCGCGCGAGATCGCCGAGCGGGAAGGGTTCAGCTTCTACGATTCGCTGATCATTGCGTCAGCGTTGGAAGCCGGCTGTGCCACGCTGCTGTCCGAGGACATGCAGGACGGTCGCGTGATCGCCGGCCGGCTGACAATCCGCAATCCGTTTGCAGAGCGGGCACAGCCGTAAGGCGAGACCACCGCCTTCCGCCCCTTGCGCCCGCCCCTCCCCTCCAACACCATGCGACCACGACGCGCCGGATGGCCGGTTGCGTCGTCACATCTTCAGGGGGCGCATTTGAGCGTCGAGGCGTTTGCGGAGGCGTTCATCGGCCGGCTGGCCGCCGACGATTTCCATGCCTGCGGGTCGCTCGCCGCCTATCTCGCCCGGCCCGAGGCGGAACGCAGCGGTGACGAGGCCGACGTGATCGACCAGCGCGTGACGCGCACGCTGCTGGCCGCGCTGGGATACGCCGTTGCCGAGTTCGAGTACAACGTCGGCAGGGACAACCTGCGTCCCGATTACGTCGTGCAGATCGCGCGCTATCCGCTGTGCTGCTTCGTCGTCGAGGACAAGGCCAGCACCGAACGCGCCCTGTCATCGCACCGCCCGCAGCTTGCCGCCTACATGACCGCCCGGCGCGCCACGCGCGGCCTGCTGATCAACGGCGTGCAGTTGCTGGGCTACGACCATGCCGGACCGACGACGGCGGCCACGCTGGACCTGCCACTGGCCGCTGCGGTGCGTCTGTGGCGCGGACAGGATGTGCTGGCAGGCGGACAATCCGGCTGGGCCGCCCTGACCTCCGCCGAGCGGGACGCGCTGACGGTGCTGTGGCGCCGCTACGGCCGCGCCGCCTTCGACAGCCTGAGCCGGCTAATCGATGATCTCACGCTGGACCGCGACGGCACACCGCACGCCGGCGACGGATCGTCCTGGCGCGCGGGGCGGACGCGCATCCCGCTGCTGGACGCCGCCGCTGCATCCGAAGCGCTGGTCGGGACGGTGCAGGATCTGATCGGCGAGCTACGTGCGGACGTGGCGGTCCAGTTCGCGGCACGCGAACAGGAATATGCCGCCTTCCGGCGAGAAATCGAGACGGCCCCCGGATCGTCCGCCCCGGCCGCGGCGGCCTTGCAGGCGCATGCCAACGCGCTTCTCGACTTCTTGCCGCCCAACGATGCGCGCCGCGAGGCGCTGCGCGTGCGGCTGCACGAAGCGATGCGCGGCGAACGGCGCGAAACCGAAAT
>JAJZVE010000259.1 GCA_021845835.1 Pseudomonadota bacterium
ACCGGCTGGCACGGCGGATGGCGCGCAACGAAACCCTGCAATCCAGGCAGGGGCGCAGCGTGCTGCTCGCCCTGCTGGTCGCGGCGCTGCTGGCGTTCCCCTACGTCGATGGCAACGACGCCGACATCGACAGCATGGCCAATGCCTCTGCCTACGCGGCGCTGGCGCTCGGCCTCAACATCGTGGTCGGTTTCGCCGGGCTGCTCGATCTCGGCTATGCCGCGTTCTTCGCCATCGGCGCCTATCTGTACGGCGTGTTCACCTCGTTCCAGGTGATGCCGCACTGGTCGCCGTACTGGCAGCCGCTGGCGGTGCTGCATCTGGTCCAGAAGATCAACCAGGGCGGCGGCGACCTGGTGCATTTCACGCTGTCGTTCTGGCTCGCTCTGCCGCTGGCGGCGCTGGTCACGGCGTTCAGCGGCGTGCTGTTCGGCGCGCCGACGCTCAGGCTGCGCGGCGACTACCTCGCCATCGTCACGCTCGGCTTCGGCGAGATCGTGCCGATCGTGGCGCGCAACACGCCGGGCGTGACCAACGGCGCCGCCGGCCTCAACGGCATCCAGGCGCCATCGCTGTTCGGCCACAATTTCAACGTGCAGGCGACGCCGTACTACTATGTCGGCCTCGCCCTGGTGGCGGCGCTGATGTTCACGAGCTTCCGGCTGCGGGATTCGCGCATCGGCCGCGCCTGGATGGCGGTGCGCGAGGACGAGACGGCGGCGGGCGCGATGGGCGTGGACCGCACGCGCAGCAAGCTGCTGGCGTTCGCGATCGGCGCCGCCTTCGCCGGCATGGTCGGCGTGTTCTACGTCGCCAAGCTGCAGACCGCGACGCCGGACATGTTCGGCTTCCCGGTGTCGGTGATGATCCTGGTCATGGTGGTGCTGGGCGGCATGGGCAGCGTGTGGGGCGTCGTCGCTGGCGCGGCGCTGCTGTCGCTGCTGCAGTCCTGGTTCCTGCCCGACCTCACCGACTGGCTGCACATGTTCGGCGCCGCCGTCGGCAGCGACGGGCTGCAGCAGATCGACCTCGCCCGTTCGACCGAGCTGATCTTCGGCATCCTGCTCGTCCTGATGATGCTGTTCCGCCGCGACGGGCTGATCCCGGCGACGCGCAACACGGGCGCGCTCGATTTCGCGGCCCAGCATGTGCAGGGCGTGCAGCGCGGCGGCTTCGAGGCGGAGCGGGCGCGCCGCGTGTTCGCCCCGCCCGGGTTGAAGGGCGGCAACATGCTGGAGGTGCGCGGCATCACCGTGCGCTTCGGTGGACTGCTGGCGCTCGACGCCATCGATCTGACAGTGCCGACCGGCGGCGTGGTCGCGGTGATCGGACCCAACGGCTCCGGCAAATCGACGCTGTTCAACGTCATCACCGGCCTCGTGCCGGCCGAGCGCGGCAGCATCCGCTTCGCCGGCGCGGAAATCCGCGGCCTGCCGCCGCATCGCATCCTGGCGCGCGGGCTGGCGCGCACCTTCCAGAACATCCGGCTGTTCGCCAATCTCTCTGTGCTGGACAACGTGCTGATCGGCCAGCACGCGCGGCTGTCCAGCGGCGTGCTCGGCGCGGTGCTGCGGCCGCGGCGCACGCGCGTGGAGGAAGCCGCGGCGGTGCAGCGCGCGCACGATATCATCGCCCTGTTCGGCAACCGGCTGACGCCGCGGCTCGCACAGGCGGTCTCGCATCTCTCCTACGCCAACCGCCGCCGCGTTGAGATCGCGCGCGCGCTGGCGAGCGGCCCCTCCCTGCTGCTGCTGGACGAGCCGACCGCGGGGATGAACCCCGCCGAGACGCTGGAACTCGCCGAGCAGATCAGGAGCCTGCATGCGCTCGGCCTGACCATCCTGCTGATCGAGCACAAGCTCGACGTGGTGACGCAGCTTGCCGACAAGGTGGTCGTGCTCGACCACGGCGCGAAGCTGACGGAGGGGCCGCCGGACCAGGTCCGCCGCAACGAGGAGGTACTGCGCGCCTATCTCGGCCGCGTCGCACGGGAGGCGCTGGATGCCGCCTGACGCCGGCCTGCTGGAATTCCGCAACGTCAACACGCATTACGGCGACCTGCACGTGCTGAAAGACGTGAGCTGCGCCATCGGCCGCGGCGAGATCGTGGCGCTGCTGGGCGGCAACGCCAGCGGCAAATCGACCACGATGAAGACCATCATGGGCGTGGTGCGGCCGACCAGCGGCGCCGTGCTGTTCGACGGCAAGCCGATCGAACGGCTGCGCACCGCCGAGCGCGTCAAACGCGGCATCGCGCCGGTGCCGGAGGCGCGGCGGCTGTTCCCGCGCATGACGGTGCTGGAGAACCTGGAACTCGGCGCCTACACGCGCCCGCGCGGCCCGCAGTTCGAGGATGACCTGGAGCGTGTCTATGCGCTGTTCCCGCGGGTGAAAGAACGCCGGTTGCAGTTGGCGGGCACGCTGTCGGGCGGCGAACAGCAGATGGTGGCGATCGGCCGTGCGCTGATGGCGCGCCCGCGGCTGCTCTGCATGGACGAACCCTCGATGGGCCTGTCGCCGCGGCTGGTCGAGCGGGTGTTCGACATCATCCAGGAGATCAACCGCCAGGGCACGACGATTTTCATGGTCGAGCAGAATGCGGCGATGGCGCTGTCGATCGCGCACCGCGCCTATGTGCTGCAGACCGGGCAGGTGGTGCTGTCGGGCGAGGCGGCGCGGCTGCGCCAGGACCCGGCGATCCGCGAGGCGTACCTGGGCGAACTGCACACGAACGCGGCGGCCTGAGCGGCGGCAACCGCCGCCTATGCCGGCGCGCTGAACCCGAGTGTCCGCGCCGCCGCCGCGCCCGCCCGCTCGCCCGAGACATAGGCGCCGCCGACGGTGCCGGCGAGGCCGTCCATGCACCACGCCTCGCCGGCGAACCACAGCCGATCCGCCAGCGGCGTGTCCATCGCCGCCCGCCCCTCCACGCAGCCCGGACGGGCATAGGCATAGGCGCCGAGGAAAGCCGGATGGGTGCCCCAATCCGTCACCACCGCCGCATCGGCGAACGCGGCATCGGCCGCGTCCCCGAGCAACCGGCGCAGTTCCGCGCGCGCGAACGACGCGGTCGCCGCCGCCCCCGCCTGCGCCAGCGCCCAGGCCGCCCGGCCGCCGAAGAAGCCGACCGCGTGCGCCTCCCCCTGCGACCACAGCGAAAAGAAGATCGCCTGCTCCGCCGGGTCGTCCAGCCGCCGATACAGCGACGTGCCCGGCGCAATGCCGAGCCGGTCGGACCCCGCGGCCGGGATCGCCACCTTGCTCAGTAGGCCCATCGGCAGCCCGTCCAGCGCCGCGCGCTGCCGCTCCGGCAGGCCGGGCGCGAATGCGATGCCGCCGGCGCGCAGCACGCCGGTGGACACCGTGACGATGGCGGCGCGTGCCGCGAGCGTGCCGAAATCGCCCGCCAGTTCCACGCCGCCGCCCGGCCCGTCCCAGGCGATGCGGCGCACCGCGGCGGCGCGGCGGATCTCGCCCGCATCCGGTCCCAGCACGCGCGCCACCATCGCCCCCAGCCCGCCGGCCACGCGCAGATTGCCGCCGGACAACTCGTTCAGGTGCCAGTCCCGCACCGACAGGTCGCGCGGGTCGGCGGCGGCGATCAGGCTGGCTTCCCAGGTCGCGACCGTCGCCGCCCACGGATCGCCGCGCAGCTCCGCGACCGCCGCATCGACGCTGACATCCGCGCCGGACGCCGCCCGCGCCCGCGCCACCGCCTCGAACCGCTCCCACGTCGCGGCCTGGGCGGCGCTCTCGGCGGCGGTCGCCGGGCGGCCGTCGATCATCACGTGGCGGGTCCAGTCGCCCTGCGTGTCGCGCAGGCCGATGCCGGCGGCGCGGGCGCGCTCGGCCAGCTTGTTGCGCTCCGCCGCGTGCAGCCAGGTGGCGCCGTGGTCGAAGGCGGCGCCGCCGAGTTCCGCCGGATGCGCGGTGTAGGCGCGCCCGCCGATGCGCGCGCACGCCTCCAGCACCACGCAGCGCGCCCCGGCGCGCCGCAGCACGCCCGCCGCCGCCAGCCCGGCGACGCCGGCGCCGACCACCACAACGTCCAGGTCCGCGGTCATGCCTCGTCCTCCTCGCTGCCCGGCACCGGCGCGGCCGGGATGCGGTAGCGTTCGCCGAACCAGCGGCCGAGATCGACCTCGGCACAGCGGTCGGAACAGAACGGACGCTTTTCGGGCAGAACAGGCCTGCCGCAAATGGGACAGCGCGGTTCGGGCACCTCGATCACTCCTCGATGCGCCAGCCGTCGGGGGACAGCGCCGGCTCGGAACGCAGCATGAGGGGTTGTCCCGCCCTGCGCGCAAGGTCGGCGCGCGCGACCGGATCATCCTGCAACGCCGCCACCACCGCCGGCGCCGCCGCCAGCGCCGGCTTGCGGCCCGGATCTGCGGCAAGCTGCGCCGCCAGGCGGCGCAGCGCGGCGAGGCCGGCGGCATGCGGGCCGGCGAGGCGTTCGTGCAGCGGCGGATGCACCCGCGGGCGCAGGATTTCGGCAAGCCCGAGCGCCGTGAAGCCAAGCAGGCGCGGGCGCAGCGGATCGTCCGCCAGCGCCGCCGCCAGATCGGGGCCGAGCCCTGCGCGCCGCCGCGGCGACAGGCCGGCCAGATCGACCAGGATCGCGCCGGACAGATTGCGCAGGCGGATCTGCCGCGCCAGCGCCGGCAGCGCCGCCCGGTTGGCCGCCAGATGCACCGCCGCCTTGCCGCCGCGCGTCGCCGCCGCCGCGCCGAGATCGACGTCGATCGCGGTCAGCGCCGGCGTCGGATGGATGTGAAAGCGCAGGCCACCGGGCAGCTCGCCCGAAGGCTCCGCCAGCGCCGCCACCGCCGCCTCCGCTTCGTCATCGAAGGCGCGCGTCACCAGCCGCAGCCGCTCCCCCAGCGCCGGCCGCAGCGCCGCGACCAGTGCGGCGTCGTCGATCAGCACCGGCGCCTCGGCATGCAGCGAAGCCAGCCGCCGCACCGCGTCGGGACCGCGCTGCAGCAGCGCCGGCGGGCCGCTCCCCGCCGCGACCCCGGCGGCGACCGCCAGTCGCGGTCCCTTGCCGCCCTGCGCCGCGCGGGTGACGCGCACCGCGAGCACCGCCCCCTCGGTCGCGCCCGCGCCGCCGGCGCTGTCGGGCAGGAACCCCTCGGCGCCGGCGACAGCGACAAACGTGCCCGCCAGCGCCGGTGCGCGCGCGATGACGCGCCCGCGATGCAGGTCGCCCACGCCGTCCGGCGCGCCCGGCCGCCAGATCGCGTAATCGCACAGCCCCGCATCGTCCATCGCCGCCACCCGCACCTCGCCGGGGCCGGCGGAGGCGAGCAGCCTCATGGCAGCGGATAGCCGAGGCCGCGCAGCAACTGCGCCGTTTCGAACAGCGGCAGCCCGACCACGCCGGAATAGCTGCCGGCGAGCGCGCGCACGTGCGCGGCGATGCGGCCCTGGATGGCGTAGCCGCCGGCCTTGCCCTGCCATTCGCCGCTGCCGAGATAGGCCGCGATCTGCGCGTCGGTCAGCCGCGCGAACGTCACCGCGCTCTCCGCCAGCCGCTCGGCGCGGCGCCCGTCCGGCGCCTGCACCACCACCGCCGTCAGCACCCGATGCCGCCGGCCGGACAGCAGCGCGAGGCAGGCGCGCGCCTGCTCCGCGCGGTCCGCTTTCGGCAGGATGCGCCGCCCGACCGCGACCACGGTATCGGCGGCCAGCACGAACGCGCCTGGCGTCGCCGCCGCTGCCGCCTTGGCCCGCGCCAGACGCAGCGCCAGCGTCCGCGGCAGCTCCCGCGGGCGGGGGGTTTCGTCAATCTCGGGGGCGAGGACGGCGTCAGGCGCGACGCCGATCTGCGCCAGCAGCGCGCGCCGGCGCGGACTGGCCGAGGCGAGGACCAGGCGTGGCCTGGACAGGCTCACTTGTAACGGAACGTGATCCGGCCCTTGGTGAGGTCGTAGGGCGTCATCTCCACATTCACCCGGTCGCCGGCGAGCACGCGAATGCGGTTCTTGCGCATCTTGCCGCTGGTATGGGCGAGGATGACGTGTTCGTTGTCAAGCTTCACGCGGAACATCGCGTTGGGCAGCAGCTCCGTGACCGTGCCGCTGAACTCGATCATGTCTTCTTTCGACATCACCCCTCTGTGCCGCTGTGCGGTGCGGCGCGAACATGAGGAACCGGGCCGGTCAGGTCAAGGCGGCACGGCGCGGCAGCGATGGTCGGAAAGGCGAGCCATGTCCCCCCGCATCACCGTCCCGGCGCTGCTGGCCGGCGCGTTGCTCGTCCTGACGGCCGCCGCGCGCGGCGCCGAGGCGCCGATCGGGCGCTGGCTGACAGCGGACGGGAACGGCGTGATCGCGATCGAACCGTGCGGCGCGGCGCTGTGCGGCCGCATCGTCGGCAGCAACCGCCCGGCCGATGCGCCGATGCCGACCGACCGGGGCGGCCGTCCGGAATGCGGGCTCACCATCCTGACCACCGACGCGCAGCCGACCGCGGATGGCGCCTGGAACGGCCGCATCATCGACCCGCGCAACGGCACCGCGTACCACGCAAGGCTGTGGCTGGACGACGGCGGCACCCTGCACCTGCGCGGCTATGTCGCGGTGCCGCTGCTCGGGCAGACGCAGATCTGGCACCGCTACGCCGGCCAGCTGTCCCCGGATTGCCGGAT
>JAJZVE010000260.1 GCA_021845835.1 Pseudomonadota bacterium
GAACATGTCGTAGATGCGTTCCAGCGGCCAGCGCCCCTTGGCGGTCAGCCCGGCGAGGATGATGTTCTCCTCCACGTTCAGGCTGCCGAACACGCGCCGGTCCTCCGGCACCAGTTGCATCCCCAGCGCGGCGATGGCGTAGGGCGGCAGCGCCTCGGTCGGCGTGCCGTCCAGCACGATGCGGCCGGCGCGGGGGCGGACCTCGCCCATCAGGCTCTTCAGCGTCGTACTCTTGCCGGCGCCGTTGCGCCCGAGCAGCGCCACCACCTCGTGCCGCGCCACGCGCAGCGACACGTCGAACAGGATGTGGCTGTCGCCGTAATAGCTGTTCAGCCCCTCGACGGTCAGCAGGTCGCCGCTCATGCCGCGTGCACCCCGCCGAGATAGGCTTCCTGCACGAAGTCGTTCTTCTGGATTTCCGCCGGCGTGCCCTCGGCCAGCTTGCGGCCCTCGTGCAGCACGGTGATGCGCTCGGCCAGTTCGAACACCGCGTCCATGTCGTGCTCGACGATCACCATGCTGCGGCCGCGGCGGATGTTCTTGAGCAACTGCACCGTCTCCGCCCGCTCGCGCGGGCTCATGCCCGCCAGCGGCTCGTCGAGCAGCAGCAGGGAGGGGGAGGAAGCCAGCGCCAGCGCGATCTCCAGCCGCCGCTTCTCGCCATAGGCGAGTTCGGCAACCGGCACCCTGGCGCGCGCCGACAGGCCGACCAGCGCCAGCGTCTGCTCCACCTGCGTCTCCAGCCCCGGCACGCGATCCAGCCGCCGCAGCAGGTCGAGGCGGAACAGGCCGCGCCGTTCCGCCAGCGCCGCGATCGCCACGTTCTCCCACACCGTCTGCCGCGCGAAGAGCTGGTTGATCTGGTAGCTCTTGGTCAGGCCGAGCTGGCAGACGCGGGAGACATCCATGCCGGTGATGTCGCGGCCATGGAACAGGATGCGGCCGGCGCTGGGCGGAACCTCGCAGGTCAGCATCTTGAAGAAGGTGCTCTTGCCGGCGCCGTTCGGCCCGATCACGCCGCGCAGCTCGCCTTCCTCCACCGTGAAGTCGATGTCGCGGTTGGCGCTGAGGCCGCCATACACCTTGGTCAGCCCGCGCGCCTGCAGCACCGGCCCGCCGGATGCGGCGTGCTGGCGGCGGCGCGGCGCGGGGCCGAGGCTGGCAAGGGTCGGGCTTTCGGCCATCGCCGGCGCTTCCTCGGGCGGCGGCGCGTGCGGCTTGGCGGCCATCATCGCCACCAGGTCGCGCAGGCCGCCGATCAGGCCGCGGCGCAGGAACGTCACCAGCACCACGAACACGAGGCCCAGCACCAGCTTCCACGCCGCTCCCAGCCCGACCACCGCCTGCAGGAAGTCGCGCAGATAGAGCCACACCGCCGCCCCCAGCAGCGGGCCGAACAGGGTGGCGCTGCCGCCGATCACGGTCTGCATCACCAGCTGGCCGGAGGTGTCGAAGGTGAAGGCGTCGGGCGGCATGAAGCCCTGCAGCACGCCCAGCAGCACGCCGGCCGCGCCGGCATAGGCGGCGGCGACCACGAAGGCGGTCAGTTTGTAGGCGCCCACCGCATGGCCGACCGCGCGGGCGCGCAGCGGATTGTCGCGGATCGCGGTCAGGATCGCGCCGACCGGCGAGCGCACGATGCGCACCGCCAGCACGATGCCGATGAAGTAGCAGAGCGCCAGGAACCAGTACATCGACCAGCCGGTGCCCACCTTCCAGGTCAGGCTGAGCAGGTGGATGGTCGGCGTCGGCACGCCGGGCAGCCCGTTCTCGCCGCCGGTGTAGTCCGACAGCGGCGAGTTCTCCACGAAGAAGAACGTCTCGGCGATCGCCACCGTGATCATGGCGAAGTAGATGCCGGTGCGCCGCAGCGCGATCACGCCCACCAGCACGCCCGCCGCCATCGCGCCCAGGATGCCGGCCAGCAGCGCCAGCGGCACGCTGGTCATCAGGTTGTTGGTCAGCAGGTAGGCGGCGACGAAGCCGCCGGTGCCGTAGAAGGCCGACTGGCCGAAGGACAGCAGCCCCGTGTAGCCGAACAGCAGGTCGAAGCCGATGCCGAACAGGCCCCAGACCAGGACCTGGTTGACCGTATCCGGCGCGAAGCCGAGATGCGGCAGCACGAAGCGCGCGACGACGAGGCCGAGCGCGGTCAGCCCCTCGATCAGGAAGGCGCGGCGGCGCGGCATGTCAGCGTTCCCCGCTCATGCCCGGCCCTTCAGGCCGAGCAGCCCGTGCGGGCGCAGCAGCAGCACCAGCGTCATCACCACGAACAGCATCACCTCGGAATAGGCGGGATCGACCATCGAGGTGAGGCTGAGGATCTCGCCCGAGATCAGGCCGCCGAGAATGGCGCCGGGAAACGAGCCGACGCCGCCGATCACCACCACGACGAAGGTCTGCACCAGGATCGAATCGCCCATGTCGGGCGACAGCGACACCACCGGCGCGTTGACGATGCCGGCGAACCCCGCCGCCATCGCGCCGATGCCGAACACCAGCATGAACACGCGATAGACGTTGATCCCCAGCATCCCGACCATGCCGGAATCCTCGATCCCCGCCCGCACGATCATGCCGAGCCGGGTGCGGTAGAGCACGACATACAGCACCGCCAGCGCCACCGCCGCGATCGCCAGCACCACGATGCGATAGGTCGGGTAGATCAGGAACCCCATCGGCGTGACGCCCGCCGCCCAGGCCGGCGGCGGCACGCTCTTGCTCAGGCTGCCGAAGCCGAGCCGCACCAGCTCCACGATCACGATGCCGAGGCCGAAGGTGACCAGGATCTGGTCCTCGTGCGGGCGGTCGTAGAACTGGCGGATCAGCACCCGCTCCATCACCGCGCCGACCACCACCAGGAACAGCGCGCCGACGATCACCGCGACCACGTAGGAGCCGGTGGCCTGGAACGCCACGTAGCCGGCATAGCCGCCGAGCATGAACATCGCGCCATGCGCGAGGTTCAGCACGCCGAGCGTGCCGTAGATGATGGTCAGCCCGGAGCTGATGAGCGCCAGCAGCGCCCCCGACGCCAGCCCGTTGAACAGCTGCGAGACGAAATTCGGCCAGGTGATCATGCGGGCCTTGTGCCGGGGGCGGGTGCGGGCGTCACGAACAGGTCAGGTGTAGTCGCCGAGCTTGCAGCCGAACGCATCCGGCTTCTGCATCACGCCCTCGCCGGGCACGATCTCGACCACTTCCCAGAAATCATCCGGCGACTTCATCGCCGCCTTCTTCTTCCCGCGCACGATCACGACCGGATGGACCATCTGGTGGTCGGCGCCGCGGATCCATTCCTCGCCCACCATGCCGTTGATGTGGACGCCCTGCTCCATCGCCTTGATCACCGCCGGCGGATAGAACGTGCCCGCGCGCTCCACCCCGTCCGCCCACATGGCGAAGGACATGTAGGCGTTCTCGGCGCCCCATTCCGGCTTGTAGCCATATTTCTTCTCGAATGCCGCCACGAACATCCTGGCGACCGGGAACTTGTCCTCCAGCGACCACCAGAAATCGGTCGCGGCATAGACGCCAGCGGTCACGTCGGCGCCGACCTCCTTGGCCAGGAACGGCGTCTGATAGGGCACGACCAGCGTCTGCTTGGCCAGGATGCCGAACTGCTTGGCCTGCTGGATCGACAGCACGGCGTCGCGGCCGAAATTGATGTTGACCAGCACGTCGGCGCCGGAATTGCCGATGTTGAGCAGGTAGGAGCTGTAGTCCTTGGTGCCGAGCGGCGCCACCTGGTTGGTCGCGGTGGTCCAGCCGTCGGGCTTCAGATACTCCTCCATCGACTTGTGGACGGTATGCCCGTACGTGTAGTCGGGCGTCAGATACGCGACCTTCTTGTTCTTGCCGAGCGACTTCACCAGCACCGGCGCCAGCGCCGCCGCCGCCGTCTGGCCGTAGAAGCACTGGCGGAAGCCGTAGCGGGTGCAGTCCTTGCCGGTGGTGTCGTTGGAGCCGGAGATGCCGGTCACGTACAGCACCTTCTGCCGCTGCGCGAACTTGTTCAGCGCCACCGCCACCGCCGAGGAGGTGGCCCCGGTCATCAGCACCGCCTTGTTCTGGTCGATGAAGCGGGACTGCTCCTGCACCGCGGTGTTGGGCTTGGCCCCCGAGTCGGCCACGCCGAACGTCACCTTCTTGCCCAGCACGCCCTTCTTGATGTGCGGCGAGATCGCCTTCATCAGCGGATCGCCGCTGTTCAGGTGCTCGACCGCGAGCATGTAGCCCTTCAGCTCGTCCTCGCCCTGCGCGGCATAGGTGCCGGTGCGCGGCACGGTGATGCCGATGAACACCGAATCACCCGACGACCCGGCGGGCCAGGTGCCCATCGGGGCCTCGTTGGCGGCGAAGGCGGCGCGCGCGCCAAGTTCCGGTATCGTCACGGCCGTCGCCAGCGCGGCCACGGTTTTCAGCACGTCGCGCCGCTTCGGCGCCTCCGTCCGTCCGATCATCGACATCCTCCCTCACCGTCCCGCGGCATGCTGCCGCATCGGGCGTGTCTCCGGCGGTTTTATGGTGCCGGTCGAGCAACGCTACGATGCGGTGAGGCTGCCGACAAGCGCGGAAACCCGCCCGGTTGACCGGGCGGGAGCGGCGTCGATGAAAATTTTCGTCGGGACGGGACGGGCGGATCGTGCCGTCCGTCCGTCCCGCGATCGGGCCCGGGCGCTAGGCGAGGCGCGGGGCGGGGGCCGGCGCCGCGGCGCCGATCGGCAGCACTTCGCGGCCATGCGTCTCGTTGATCACCTCGGCGGCGGCCAGATAGAAGGCGAGCACCGCGGTCAGCAGCCCGACATAGCCGCCGATCGTGTGCAGCGCCGGCATCCCGAACAGATCGGCCCCGCCGAGCAGGAAGAAGGTGATCCAGAGCGCGAGGAACACCATCTGCAACGCGCGGTTCAGGGCCAGCGTGCCGACCCACATGAACAGCGAGAACACGCCCCACATCACCAGCCACCAGCCGACGAAGGGCGCCGGTACGCCGCCGGCGAAGAACTTCACGAACAGCGCGAAGCTCACCCAGAACGCCCCGTAGGAGCAGAAGGCGACGGTGCCGAACGTGTTGCCGCGCGGCATCTCCATCAGCCCGGCGAAAAACTGCGCGACCCCGCCGAAGGCGAAGGCGGTGGCGAGCACCATCGGCACGGCCGCGCCGGTGAACCAGCCGGCATTGACCATGCTGAGCATCCAGGTCGTCAATGCGAAGCCGGTCAGGCCGAGCGGCGCGGGGTTGGCGAGCTTCATGTCAGGCGTTCCTCCGAATGACGATGATTGGGCTTCGTTCTGGGTTGGTATCGCGGGCCGCTGCTGGAACGATCCCGCTTCCGGCTTGTAGGTCGGAAAGCACCTGGACCGGTTTGTCATAGATCAACGCCGCGTGCGCCGGCCTGCCGCAACGATCCATGACCCTGCGCCGCCCTCTCGCCCATGACCGGCGCGTGGGGGCATAGTCGGACCAGGACGAGGAGGACGCGTCACATGAACTATGCCGCCACCTACGCCGCCTGGCGGGCCGATCCGCAGGCCTGGTGGGCAGAAGCGGCCGAGGGGATCGCCTGGGACCGCCGCTGGAACCGGGTGTTCGACCCGGCGATGGGCACCTTCGGCCAATGGTTTCCCGGCGCCCGGCTGAATGTCTGCGCCAACGCGCTCGACCGCCATATCGAGGCGGGGCGGGGCGAGCAGACCGCGCTGATCTGGGACAGCCCGATGGCCGGCAGGACCGAGCGCTTCACCTATCGCCAGTTGCGCGACCGCACCGCCCGCGTCGCCGGCGCGCTGGCGGCGCTCGGCGTGTGCGTGGGTGACCGCGTGGTGATCTACATGCCGATGGTGCCGGAGGCGGTGATCGCCATGCTCGCCTGCGCCCGGCTGGGCGCGGTGCATTCGGTGGTGTTCGGCGGCTTCGCGGCGGCGGAACTGGCCAAGCGGATCGAGGATGCGCAGCCCCGCGCCATCGTCTCCGCCTCCTGCGGCCTCGAACCCGGCCGGGTGGTGGCCTACAAGCCGATGCTCGATCAGGCGATCGAGCTGTCCGCCCACAAGCCGGAGTCCTGCCTGATCTTCCAGCGCCCGCAGGCGCACGCGCCGCTGACACCCGGCCGCGACCACGACTTCCTCGCCGCCGAGGCCGCCGCGACGCCGCACGAACCCGTGCCGGTCGCGGCGACCGACCCGCTCTATGTGCTCTACACCTCCGGCACCACCGGCAAGCCCAAGGGCATCGTGCGCGACGCCGGCGGCTATGCGGTGGCGCTGCACAAGTCGATGTCGATGGTCTACGGCCTCGGCGCCGGCGACGTGTTCTGGACCGCCTCGGATGTCGGCTGGGTCGTCGGGCACAGCTACATCGTCTATGCGCCGCTGCTCGCCGGCTGCACCACCATCCTGTACGAGGGCAAGCCGGTCGGGACGCCCGATGCCGGCGCGTTCTGGCGCGTCTGCGCCGAGCATGGCGTGAAGGTGCTGTTCACCGCGCCGACCGCGCTGCGCGCCATCAAGCAGCAGGACCCGGAGGCGGCGCTGCTCGCCAGGCACGACATGCGCCGGTTCGAGACGCTGTTCCTGGCCGGCGAGCGCTGCGACCCGCCGACCGCGATCTGGGCGGCGGAGAAACTGGCCCGCCCGGTGGTCGATCAC
>JAJZVE010000001.1 GCA_021845835.1 Pseudomonadota bacterium
CACGTCAGCGGTACAACGTTACCCCCGCGAAAGCGGGAGGCCAGGGGGCCCCCCGCCACGCAGGCGGCGCACGCCTGGATGCCCGCCCGCGCGGGCATGACGGGGACAGGCACCCATGAGCAGCTTCTCCTTCGACGTCGCCAACACGCTGGCGGGATTCCTGGTGCTGGCGAGCTTACTGATGATCTATCAGGTGCGGCTGCCGGCGCTGCTGAACATGCTCGGGCTGCACGCCTTCATCCTGTCGCTCGCGGTCGCCTGGCAGGCGTATGCCCAGGACGCGCCGGAACTCTACGTCACCGCGCTTGTCACGCTGGTGTTCAAGGCGGTGGCGATCCCGCTGGCGCTGCAACGCATCGTCGTCCGCCTGGGCATCCATCGCGAGATCGAGGCGGTGACCGGCATCGGCCTGACCATGCTGGCCGGCATCGGGCTGGTGGCGCTGTCGCTGGAAGTGATGCTGCCGGTGACGGCACATGCCGATCCGCTGACGCGCGAGGACATCGCGCTGGCGCTGTCGGTGGTGCTGCTCGGCCTCCTGATGATGGTGACGCGGCGCAATGCGGTGAGTCAGGTGGCGGCGTTCCTGTCGCTGGAGAACGGCGTCGATCTCGCCGCCGCGGCGGCGCAGGGCATGCCGCTGGTGGTGGAGATCAGCATCGCCTTCTCAGTGCTGGTGGCGTTCCTGGTGATCGGCGTGTTCCTGTTCCGCATCCGCGAGCGCTTCGACACGGTCGATCTGCGCGCGCTCGACCAGTTCCGGGGGGAACGGCGATGACCGCCCTCGTCGGCATCCTCGGCGCGCCGCTGGTCGGCGCGGCGATTCTGGCGCTGCTGTCCGGTTACCGGCTGTCGGCGCGCATCAACATCGCGGCGAGCTTTGTCGCCTTCGCCTGCGCGCTGCTGCTGTTCGGGGTGCGGCCGGCGGGCGGCGACCTGCTGCTGGTGGACGACCTCAACGTCGTCTTCATCGTGCTTTCCACCTTCGTTGGTTTCACCACCAGTATCTTCAGCGCCAGCTACATCGACCACGAGCTGCACACCGGCCGGCTGACGCCCGCCTATCTGCGGTTTTACCACGCGATGTTCCAGGTGATGATGTTCGGCATGAACCTGGCGCTCGTCTCCAACAATATCGGCCTGATGTGGGTCGCGGTGGAGCTGGCGACGCTGTCCACGGTGATGATGGTCGGTATCTATCGTACGCACGAGGCGATCGAGGCGGCGTGGAAGTATTTCATCCTCGGCAGCGTCGGCATCGCTCTCGCCCTGTTCGGCACCATCCTCGTCTATCTGGCGGCGCGGCCGGTGGTCGGCGGCGGCCTGCCGGGCATGGCGTGGACGGTGCTGCTGAAGCACGCCGCCGGCTTCGATCCTGCCCTGCTCGACGTGGCGTTCGTGTTCCTGCTGCTGGGCTACGGCACCAAGGTCGGGCTGGCGCCGATGCACGCCTGGCTGCCGGACGCGCATGCCGAAGGGCCGACGCCGATCTCGGCCGTGCTGTCGGGTTTGCTGCTGAATGTGGCGCTGTATGCGCTGCTGCGCTTCAAGGTGCTGCTGGCCGCCTGTCCGGGCGGCATCGCGGCCGGGCCGCTGATGATCGGCCTCGGTCTGGTTTCGCTGCTGTTCGCGAGCGTGATGCTGTATCGCCGCCGCGACATCAAGCGCATGTTCGCCTATTCCTCGATCGAGCACATGGGCATCATCGTGTTCGCCTTCGGCATGGCCGGGCCGCTCGGCAACTTCGCCGGGCTGCTGCAGATGGTGATGCACAGCCTGACCAAGTCGGCGATCTTCTTCTCGGTCGGCCATGTGGCGCAGGTGAAGGGCACGCAGCGCATCGTCGAGATGGGCGGGCTGACCGAAAGCCATCCGCTGCTTGGCTGGAGTCTGGTCGCCAGCGTTGCCGCCATCACCGGCCTGCCGCCGTTCGGCGTGTTCACCAGCGAGTTCCTGGTGATCAGCTCCACCTTCGCGCGCGAACCGCTGCTCGCGGTGCTGCTGGTGCTGGGACTGCTGCTCGCGCTGGGGGCGCTGTTGCTGCGCGTCTCCTCGGTCGCGTTCGGGCCGGTGCGCGGGCCGGCGGGGCCGGTGCAGGCGTCGTTCGTGCCGATGTTCCTGCATCTCGCACTGGTGCTGATCGCCGGCGTCTATCTGCCGGCGCCGCTGGTGGCGTGGTTTCAGCACGTCGCGGTGTTGCTCGGATGATGCGCTGGGAGAACGCCGAGGCGCGGCTTGCCGACGGCAGCGCGACGCTGCTCGGCCTGTGGGGCGAGCCGGGGGTGGTGCATCTGGCGCTGTGGCAGGACGATGCGGTGCAGCACCTCGCCTTCACCTGTGCGGATGGCCGCTATCCGGCGATCGGCCGGCTGCACCCGGCGGCGATCCGGCTGGAGCGCGCGGCGCGCGACCTGCACGGCCTGGTCCCGGTCGGCCTGCCGGACGAGCGGCCCTGGCTCGATCACGGCGCGGACCCGACCGCCTATCCGTTCCTGCCGGTCGAGGGCGAGAACCTGCACCAGATCCCGGTCGGGCCGGTACATGCCGGCATCATCGAGCCGGGGCATTTCCGCTTCACCTGCGATGGCGAAACGGTGGTGCGGCTGGAGGAGCGGCTCGGCTACGTGCATCGCGGCGTCGAGGCGCTGATGCAGGGCGCCGACCTGGACACGGCGGCCCGGTTCGCCGGGCGCATCAGCGGTGACAGCACGGTGGCCTACGCCATCGCGTTCGCGCAGGCGGCGGAGCAGGCGACCGGAACCACGCCGCCGCCGCGGGCGGTATGGCTGCGCGCGCTGATGGCGGAGCTGGAGCGGCTCGCCAACCATCTCGGCGATGTCGGCGCCGTCTGCAACGACGCCGCGTTCGCGCTGATGCAGGCGCACTGCGCGGTGCTGCGTGAGCGGACCTTGCGCGCCGCGGCCGCGTGTTTCGGGCACCGGCTGATGATGGACAGGGTGGTACCCGGCGGCGTGGCGCGCGACCTCGCCGCGGCGGACACGGCGGTGCTGCGCGCATTGGTGGCGGATGTGCGCAAGCATTTCCCGCCGTTGGTGCGGCTGTATGACCTGACCGCCTCGCTGCAGGACCGCACGGTGGGAACGGGCGTGCTGCGTCAGGAGCTGGCGCGGCAGTTCGGTGCCGGCGGCTATGTCGGCCGCGCCTCCGGCCGCGACTTCGATGCCCGCCGCACGCCCGGCTACGCGCCGTACGACGTGCTCGCCTTCACGGTGCCGACACTGGATGCGGGCGACGTGAACGCGCGTGTCTGGGTGCGGATCGAGGAAATCACGCAGAGCCTGGGCCTGATCGAGCAGGTGCTGGACCGGCTGCCGGAGGGACCGGCGCGGGCGGAGATCGCGGACGGCGCGGGCGAGGGGCTGGCGCTGGTGGAAGGGTTCCGCGGCGACGTGCTGCTCTGGCTGCGGGTGAACGACGGGCGCGTCGCGCGCGTGCATGCGCGCGATCCGTCCTGGTTCCAGTGGCCGCTGCTGGAAGCCGCCATCGACGGCAACATCGTCGCCGACTTCCCGCTCTGCAACAAGTCGTTCAACTGCTCCTACGCGGGGCACGATCTCTAGGCGCACGCATGCGAAGGACGCTCCTGCAAGGGCTGCGGCGGCCGTTGACCGAGGCGCCGCCGCGCATCGACGATCCGGCGGTGGTGACGCTCGCGCACGAGCTGGATGCGGCGGCGCAACGGCGGCTGGGCCGCAGCCTTTCGATCCGCGAGGTCGATGCCGGGTCCTGCAACGGCTGCGAACTGGAGATCCACGCGCTCAACAACGCCTTCTACGACCTGGAGCGGTTCGGCCTGCGCTTCGTCGCCTCGCCGCGCCATGCCGACGTGCTGCTGGTGACCGGGCCGGTGACACGCAACATGCGCATGGCGCTGGAGCGCACCTATGCCGCGACGCCGGCACCGAAATGGGTGGTCGCGGTCGGCGCGTGCGCGCGCGACGGCGGGATGTTCGCGGCCAGTCCGCAGTGCCTTGGCGGGGTCGGCGCGGTGCTGCCGGTCGATGTCGTCATCGCCGGCTGCCCACCGACCCCGCTCGATCTGCTGCGCGGGCTGTTGACGCTGCTGCGCCCGACGCCGCCGGTCAGCGACCGAAGCGCGCCGTGAAGCTCGCCTTGGCCAGCGTCGCGTAGTGCGTGACGAAGCCGACCACAGCGGCGGTCGGGTTCGGCGGCACCTCCAGCTTGTCGGTCTTCACCGCGTAGAGGGTGAAGATATAACGGTGCGGTTTGTCGCCCTTGGGCGGGCACGGGCCGCCGTAGCCTTCCGTGCCGTAGTCGGTGCGGCCCTGCATCGCGCCCGCCGGCTCCTTGCCCGGCGTGCCGGCGCCTTGTGGCAGGCTGGTGACGGAGGCGGGGATGTTGTACATCACCCAGTGCCAGAACCCGCTGCCGGTGGGCGCGTCCGGATCATAGACAGTCAGCACATAGCTTTTGGTGCCGGCGGGCGCGCCGCTCCAGGACAGCGCCGGGGAGATATTTTCGCCGGTGCAGCCGAAGCTGTTGAACGCGAACTTGTCGCCGATCTTGCCGCCGGACCTGATGTCCGGGCTGGTCAGTTTGAACTGCTCCGCCGCGGCGGGCGCCGCCGCAAGGCCGAACAGCAGGAACGAGCAGACGAGTGAACGCATCCGATTCCCTCCCTGTGGGTCAGCGTTGCCCGGTCGGATCATAGCCGACGCGGCGTGGATTTCCAGGTGCGCGATGTGCCGCCCGCGGCTAGGCTTCCGCCGCACGCCAAACAAACGGGGAGTGAGCAAATGAAGTGGCGGAACGGCATGGTACTGGCGGCCGCGGTGACGGTCGCACTCGGGTGGACCGCGGCGCGCGCGGAGACGGTGCGGGTGACCGCCGCCTACTACAGCGACAAGACCGGCCCGTATTTCGAGCAGATGGCGAAGGACTTCCACGCCAGGAACCCCGGCATCGACATCAAGGTCGAGGTAGTGAACTGGGACAACCTGCTGCAGAAGCTGCAGACGGACGTCTCGGGCGGCACCAATGCCGACATTTCGATCATCGGCACGCGCTGGCTGCTTGATTTCGTCAAGGACGACCAGGCGGAGCCGCTCGACGGCTACATGGACCAGGCGTTCAAGGACCGCTTCATCGGCGCTTTCCTCGCCCCCGGCCAGATCGGCGGCAAGACCTATGGCCTGCCGATCGCGGCTTCGGCGAGGGCCATGTTCTACAACAAGGACCTGCTGGCGCAGGCAGGCATCACCGCGCCGCCGGCGACCTGGGACGAACTGGCGGCCGACGCCGCCAGGCTGAAGGCCAAGGGCATCGCCGCATTCGGGCTGCAGGGCAAGGCGATCGAGACGGACGTGTACTGGTACTACGCGCTGTGGACCTATGGCGGCGACGTGGTGAAGGACGGCCGCGCCACGTTCGCCAGCGACGCCGGCGTGAAGTCGCTGACGATGTACAAGTCGCTGATCGACCGGGGTCTGACCGAGGACGGGCCGACCAACTACACACGCGAGGACCTGCAGAACCTGTTCAAGCAGGGGCGCGTGGCGATGATGATCACGGCGCCGTTCCTGATCAATCAGATCGCGTCGGAGGCGCCGAAACTGAACTACGGCATTGCCCCAGTGCCGAAGGAGACGCGCAACGCCACCTATGCGGTGACCGATTCGGTCGTTCTGTTCAAGAACAGCAAGGTGAAACCGGCGGCGTGGAAGTTCCTGGATTTCCTGTTCACCAGGCAGCCCCGCGTCGATTTCACCAAAGGCGAGGGCTTCCTGCCGACCACGAAGGCGGAGGCGGAAGATCCGTATTTCACCACCAACGAGCGGCTGCAGACCTTCGTGAACCTGCTGCCGAACGCGCATTTCGCGCCGACCGTGACCGGGTGGGAGGATACCGCGAAGGCGGTGTCGGACGCAGTGCAGTCGGTCTATGTCGGCAAGGCGCAACCGGCGGCGGCGCTGCAGCAGGCGGCGGAGACAGCGAACCAGGCGCTCGGCAAGTAGCCGCGGCGGCCGGGTGACGCGGACGGACAGCGACGGGGGCCGCGCGATTCGTCGCGCGGCCTCGCCGTGGCTGCTGGTGCTGCCCAGCCTCGTGCTCGCCGTCGCGGTGATCGGCTATCCGCTCTATGAGATCGTCCGGCTGTCCGTGTCCGACGTGTCGCGTTTCGGCCAGGTGCGCGGCTTCGTCGGCGGGGCGAATTTCGCGCGCGTGTTCGCCGATCCGGTGTTCCTGGGCGCGCTGCTGCGCACGCTCGAATGGACCGCGGCGGTGGTCGGCGGCACGGTGCTGATCTCGACCGGGGTGGCGCTGATCCTGCACCAGGATTTCTGGGGCCGCGGCGTCGCGCGCACGCTGGTCATGCTGCCCTGGTCGATCTCGCTGTCGATGGCGGCGATCGTGTGGCTGTGGTCGTTCGACGGCGACCACGGCATGGTGAATGCGACGCTGCACCAGCTCGGCCTGCTGCACAACAACGTGCAATGGATGGCGCGCGCCGAAACCGCGCTCCCGGCCGAGATCGGCGTCGGCATCCTGGTATCGATCCCGTTCACGACCACGATCCTGCTCGGCGGGCTCGCGTCGGTGCCGGGCGACATCTACGAGGCGGCGAGCATCGACGGCGCGTCGCGCGTGCAGGCGTTCCGGTACCTGACGCTGCCGCTGCTGCGCGGCTTCATCAACATCGCGATCGTGCTCAACGTCATCTACGTGTTCAATTCCTTCCCGATCATCTGGGTGATGACGCAGGGCGGGCCGGACAATACCACGCACATCCTGGTGACGTACCTCTACGAACTCGCCTTCCGGCTCGGCCGCCCCGGTCCGGCGGCGGCGGTGTCGCTGGTGATGCTGGCGATCGTGTTCGCGTTCACGATGCTCTATATGCGGATGCAAAAGGAACAGTCGGCGTGACCGCAGCGCGGATGCTGCGGCGCTCCATGCTGTGCTGGCTCGCGCTGGCGCCGCTGCTGGTGCTGGTGATCTTCCCGTTCGCGGTGATGCTGTCCACGGCGCTGAAGCCGATCGACGAGGTGCTGGCCTGGCCGCCGCGCTGGCTGCCCGACCATATCGCCTGGCACAATTTCTCCGACATGTGGATCGCCGCGGATTTCGGCACGGCGCTGCTGAACAGCATCCTGATCAGCGTGCTCGCGACCCTGCTCGCGATCGCGGTGGCGGTGCCGGCAGCCTATGCGATGGCGCGGCTGGAGCTGCGCGGGCGCAGCCTGTATCGCCAATTCCTGCTGGTGACGCAGATGCTCTCGCCGGTGCTGCTGGTGCTGGGCCTGTTCCGCATGGCCGCGGCGATCCCGTTCGGCGACGGCACGCTGGTCGATACGCGCACCGGCGTCGTGCTGATCTACGGCGCGTTCAACATTGCCTTCGCGGTGTGGATGCTCGCGTCCTACTTCGCCACCATTCCGCGCGACCTGGAGGAAGCGGCGTGGCTGGACGGCTGCACGCGCGCGGGCGCGGTGCTGCGCATCTTTTTGCCGCTCGCGGTGCCGGCGATCTCGGTCACGGCCATTGTCACCTTCGTCTCGGCCTGGAACGAGTTCACCGTGGCGCTGACGATGCTGCGCGATCCGGCGAAGCTGACGCTGACGCTGCGCGTGGTCAACCTGGTCGCCGGCCGCTATTCGGTGCAGTGGAACCAGGTGATGCTGGCGACCCTGCTGGCGACGCTGCCGGTCGCGGTGATCTTCGCCGTGCTGCAGCGCTTCCTGGTGCGCGGCCTGACGCTGGGGGCCGTGAAGTAGGGGCGCCTGGCCGGCTTATGACGGGGATGCGCCGGGCATGACGATGCGGAACAGTTCGAAGCGTTCGCCGCGGTGAAGCAGGACGAGTCGGTCCGGCGCCGGGCTTGTCGGTTCCGGGCGGTCGATGACGTAGACATAATCGTAGGTGTGCACCCAATCCGACCAGTAGATGCGGCCGCTCGGGTCGTAGAGGGGCTCCTGGTCCAGTGGAAAGCCGCGCGGCGGTGCCAGCAGCGCGGCGAGCGGGATCGGCTGGTCGTCGAAGCCACCGGCGCTCGCGCGATAGGGTGGCTTGACCACCAGGATCTGTTGCAGCGGATGCGAGTACAGCAGCGAGACCATGCAGGATCGCTCGATGACGGCGAGCAGCGGCAGTTCCTGGATGGCCCCGCTCAGCGCATCCGGCGCGGTCACGGACCCGTCGGCAACCAGGATCCTGCTGCCGGGCGGAATCAGCCTGAGCGACGCCTCGAAGTCGCTGTCGATTCGTCCGTAGTGCTGGAAGGCCGCGCCGACCGATGCCGTCCGGAACAACGCAAGCAGACCCAGCACGACGAGGAATCCGGTTCGCGTGACCGCGGTGCGCAGGTCCCAGTGCAAGGCCCCGATCACCACCAGCAGTACGGCGAGCGGCAGGCGAACCGCGGCGCCCCAGCCGCCGGCGATCTGGTTCGGAACAGCGAGATAGACAAGCCCCGCGACCGCAAGCAGCACCCAGCCGAACGAATGAAGATGGAGGATGTTGCGGCCGATCGCCACAACGAGGGCCGCGCTGATCAGCAGCATGGCGATCAGATCAAATCGCGGAGAATATGTTTCCAGCAGGAAGCGGATGCCGTCGATGCGTGCATGGATGCCGCCCCAGACGAAGGGCGTGGCATATGCACCTTGCCTGGCCGGCCCGAGCAGAAGCAACAGCAGCGCGATCAGGAAGGGCGCGATCAGCACCACCGCGTCGGCCGCGGGCGTTCGGTGCGCGTGTGGCTGCGACCACCAGTACCAAAGCTCGAAGCTGCCGATTGCAACGCCATAAAATCCGAGCGCTGCGAAGTGGCAAAAGAACAGGATTGCCACGCAGCAAGCCGAAACGGCGGCCCGCAGCAGCGGATGGGCCGGGCGTAGCGCGATCCACGCCGCGAGCGCGAACATGGCTAGCCCGATACCGAACTGATAGTTCAGTATGCCCATCTTGCTCACACCGTTGTACACGAACAGCACAGCCACCAGCGGTCCGAAGGAGAGCTGGCGGTACAGCGCCCAATGGATCGCATGCGGTCCGCTCAGCAACAGCAGCGAGCAGACGACGAAGAACACCTTGCCGGCGAGGAAGATGCTGGTTGCGGCGGCGAGCCACGGCAGCACCAACTCCATGCCGAGATTCGGGATGACATGCCACTGGATGCCGTAGAACTGCGCCAGCAGGGGATCGCGGCCACGCAGCACCATCACATGGATGCGGGCAAGATAGTTCGGATAATCGTCGTCCGGAGGCAATCGCGTGACCAGCACCGGCAGCAGCACGAGCAGGAACAGAAGGCCGGCCATTGGCAGCAGGATGGTCAGCCGCGGCGGCGCGGCCGGATGCGGCATCGGGCCGCGCAGGACAGGCGGTTCCGGCGCCGTGCGAAGCAGCAAGGCGGCAACGACGGCCAGCGGCAGGCCGACACCCGCCGCAACCCACCCGGCATGGCGCGCTTCAGCGAACTGGGCGGCGACGTACACGCCAACGATCACGGCTAGCGCGCAAGCGGACCGGAATGCCAGCAGGCGGATGCACCGCCACACCTCCCCCTCGCGCCGCACGCTCAGGGACGGGCGATCGTCCGCGCCGTTGTCGTTCGCTCCCGCCACCTCATTCCCGCGATCGGGTTGAATGATTGATCATCTGCTCAACCGGCATCTTCGCGAGCCTCTGCGCTGTCCCTCCCACTGGCCCGTCTGGCGCTCTGGCCGGCGGGCTTACCGCGATCTAATCTGCTGGCGAGCGAGGGGGAACGGGCTGTGAGCAGGCATCGAATCGGCGTCATCGGCTTGGGCAAGATCGCTCAGGACCAGCATCTTCCGGTCATCGCTGGCAGCGATAGGTTCGAACTGGCCGCCGTTTCCAGTCAACGCGGCGTGAGCGTGCCCGGCGCGCGTGCGTTCCGCGATCCCGCCGACCTGCTGCATGCGGCAGACTCGCCTGATGCGGTTGTCATCTGCACGCCGCCCCAGGTCCGTTACACGATCGCGCGCGCGGCGCTCGCGGCCGGCAAGCATGTCATGCTGGAAAAGCCGCCAACGGCGACGCTCGCCGAACTGTCCGCCCTGGCAGCCGAGGCGGCGCGGCGCGGGCTGGTGCTGATGACGACCTGGCACTCGCAGTACAATGAAGCGGTCGATGCCGCGCGCGACCGGCTGGCGAACGAGACGGTGACGCGATTGTTCATCGACTGGAAGGAAGACGTCCGCAAATGGCATCCGGGCCAGGCCTGGATCTGGCGGGCCGGCGGCTTCGGGGTGTTCGACCCCGGCATCAACGCGCTGTCGATCGTCACCAGGATCCTGCCGCAGCCGCTGTTCGTGGCCGGGGCCGAGCTGCTCACGCCGGCCAATGCCGAAGCGCCGATCGCCGCCCGGCTGCGCTTCGCGGGCGCCGGCGACCGGCGCGCCGAGTTCGACTGGCGACAGACCGGGGGCGATGTGTGGGAAATCACCGTCGGGACGGAGTCGGGCCGCACGCTGGTCCTCTCCGCCGGCGGCGCGCGGCTGTCGGTGGATGGCATGGAGGTTGCGGCGGGACCGCGGGAGGAATACCAGGGCATCTATCGCCATTTCGACGCCCTGCTGCGCGCCGGGCGCAGCCATGTCGATGCGCGGCCGTTCGAGCTGGTGGCCGATGCTTTCCTGCTCGGCACCCGTACAGCGACTGCGCCGTTCTACGACTGAATGCGCGGCTGCCCCAACTCAGCGGCGAAACCCGCCCATGCCGCCGTGGAAGCCGCCGAAACCGCTGCCGGCCCAATGGCCGCCGCCAAAGCCGCCGCCGTAGCGGCCATAGCCGCCATAGCAGCACCCGCCCCCCCAGTAGCCGCCCCAGAACGGCCAGCCCCACCCCCAGTCGCCCCAGTCGCCCCAGCCGCCCCAGTAATCGTTGTAGGCATAGGCGGGAAAGGCGGCATAGGACGGGTAGTAGGGGTAGGCACCGTAGCCGTAGGCGTAGTAGGGGCTGGCGGGGGCATAGGCGACACAGCCCGACAACCCCAGCAGCGCCGCAAGGACGAAAGCGGCGCGCCACGGCGGCCGCGGATGCGAGGAGGACATGGTCTCCCTCCGACAACTCAACACGCTGCAGACATAGGAAGAAAACGGAGCGGGACGATCCCCGCGCCACGCGGGGCGGCTCAGCCGCCGATCATCCGTCGCACTGTGGCGCAGACGTCCGACGGCAAGTACGGCTTGGTGATGAAGGCTTCGTGCGGCGAAGCCGGGCCGCTCGGGGCGTTCGGCCCTCCGGTGACGAAGATGACCGGGATGGCGGGCGTCGTCTCGCGCGCCCGCCGCGCCACCTCGACCCCGGTGATGCTGCCGGGAAGCTGCATGTCGGTCAGCAGCAGGGCAACGTCGGGGTGCGAGTTCATTGCCTCGACCGCTTCTTGCCCGTCGCCTGCCTCGATCGCCTCGAACCCCTCGTCGGCCAGGGCTTCGCAGAGCATCAGCCGGATCAGGAACTCGTCCTCAACGACCAGAATTTTCGCGCCCGCCATGAACTCCCCTTCAACGCCGGGTGCGGCGGAGCGATTCGCCTTGCCCTCGGCTGCGTCCGCGACCCGGTGGCGGGCAACAATCCATGCCGGGGCGGCGTGGCAAGACACGGTCTCGCGACCGCGTCCGGCCCGGCGGAGTCCGATCACATCGCCAGGCGCAACTGCAGCATGGCGACGTTTTGCAGGTAGTCCGGTCCGAACCCGTTCTGGCCGTTGTGGTCGATCCAGTCGTAGGTCAGGGCGAGGTGGATGTTGCGGTTCATCAGATAGGTGACGCCGGCGCCGGCGCCGAAGAAGGTTTCGTTGCCGTTGTTCGTCTGCAGGTAGCTGGCGTGCTGGATCGAGGTGTAGCCGGTGAGCAGGATGTTGCGCCGCAGCTCGTGATCCACCTGCAGCCGGCCGGACGTATAGATGAAGCCGGCGACGTTTTCGTCCACTGCGTCCTCGATGGTGCGCAGCGCCTTCAGCGTCACCGTGGTCAGGCCGGTCGGCTGCCAGATCACGTTGCCCTCGAACACCGGCGCCGAGTGGGTGGCGTAGTTCGCGTATTCGCGCACTTCGTAGCCGACCAGTATGCGATACCGCCAGACCGCGCTCGCCGTGTAGTCGAGCCCGGCCAGCGCGTCGATCGTGTTGCCGGAACGGCTCGGGCCGAACAGGCTGGAGTTTGGGTTGACGTACTGGATGTTGGCACCGCGGACGACGAACACAACGTCGCGCAGCGGCGCGTATTCGTAGCGGGCGGTGAGGCTGCCGAGATAGGTGTTGTGGTCGAGATAGCCCGCACTTTCCGGCACGCCGGCCACGAACCCGTTCACTGCCGGCGGCGGCACGAAGCCGTTGAGGCCGAAGATCGGCGCGCTGCCGAAGGTGACATTGGTGAAGTCGAAGGCGGGGGTCAGGTTGATGCGGCCGAAATCGGCGGTGTAGCTCGCGCGCACGTCGTTGACGCTGTACGGGATCGGCGCACTGTACAGCACGCCCGGCCGGTTGAACGTCACCACGTCGATGCCGTACGGCTCGATGAAGGCATTGAGGTGCGTGGCAGCGACGGTCAGCACGTCGCGTCCGATCTGGTAGGTGCCGCCGAGTCCGCCGCTCCAGGTGGTCTGGGTCTGGTTGGGCACTCCGGGCACCTGCAGGTTGGTGACGTTGAAGGTGCCGCCGAAGCTGTTGCGCGCCCAGTCGGAGGCGAAGGCGAGGTTGCCGCTGGTCTGTTCGAGCAGGCTGCCCTTGGCCGGCACCTGGCCGATGACATTGCTATTGTAGCCTACGCTCTCGTCCACCTCGGGGCGGACGATGAAGTCGCCCACCCGGATGCCGAGCGGGTCGTATTCCGGGCGCGCGCGCGACAGAACCGTGGTGCCCAACTGGTCGCCATAACCGGGAATGCCCTGCACGAAATACTGGTCCAGCGTATAGCGGTCGGGCATCTGCGCGCGCGCGGCCAGCGGCAGCAGCAGCAACGCCCCCGCGCTGACCGCGAGCATGGTCCTGATCCGGCACGGCGGCCAGCAGCCAGGGTTAACCTGCAATTGCGACTCTCCCTCAATCATCTGGCGAAAGACGGGGCGCCGATGCAACCACTCACCAGCGCAGCATGACGGCATCGGCCGTCATGCTGCCAGACATTGATAACACACGATTTCGTGAGCGGGTGCCCGGCGGTCAGAACGACCGTTCGTACACGTTGATGACATCGCCGGGCCGCACCGGCGTCTCGGGTGTGGCCCTTCCTTCCACCGGCTTGCCGCTGAGCGTTCGCGTAATCTTGAAAGCATTCTCCACGGCGCGGTAGGTGAACCCGCCGGCGACGGCGACAGCGGTGACGACTGTCATGCCCGGCTGGTAGGGATATTGACCCGGCCGTGCCACCTCGCCGAGCACGAACACCGGCCGATACGCCGTCACTTCCACCGAGACGCTCGGGTTCCTGTACAGATCGCGGCTGGTGAGGGTGGATGCGACCTCGTTGCCGAGCTGCGTGGTGGTCAGGCCCGCCGCCTTGACCGCGCCCAGCAGCGGCAGCGACACGGTGCCGTCGTCCTTGACCCGGAACTCCCCGGTCAGCTGCTCGTCGCCAAAGGTGATGATGCGGACCTGATCGCCGGCACCCAGGCGATAATCCGCGTCGCTCATCTGCGGAACCGGCGGCAGGTTTCCGGGACCGCTGCATGCGGCCAGGCCCAGCACCGAGAGCAGTAAAAAAACAGCGAGCAAGCCACGCATATAACAGCGCACGGATGATTTACTCCCCAACGGGTCCCCATCTGGCCGATCATACCGCAACATCATCGTGTGCTCATGCTCGTTGTTTCTTTCTCGACGGATTGTGAAGCGAGGCGGCGCGTCGCGCGGGCCGCGTTCGTTTCGGGTCTGCCGGCAGGGCTGTTCCTGCTCTGGCCGGCACTGTTGAACCGCTATCCGCTGGTGTTCTCCGATACCGGCACATACTTGTCGCAGATGGTCGAGCGGCATCTCGGCTGGGACCGCCCGGTGTTTTACAGCCTGCTGGTGCTGCCGCTGCACCTGACGCTCACGACCTGGCCGGTCATCGTCGCGCAGGCTGGGCTCACGCTGTACGCGATGCGCCTGGCGATGCGCCTGTTCGCGGGCGACGCGCGCTGGCTGACGGCGATCCTGGCCGTGCTCGCGGTTGCGACGCCGCTGCCCTGGGTGACGGCGCAGCTGATCCCCGATTTCGCCACGGCGCTGCTGACGCTGCTGCTGCCCGTGCTGGCTGTGCCATCGGAGCGGCTGGCGTGGCGCGAGCACTGGCTGGTTGCCTTGCTGGTGACGGGGCTGATCACGCTGCACCAATCGAACGTGCTGCTCGCCCCGCTGCTGCTGCTCGTGTTGTTGCCGCTGCGCCGGCGGCTTGGCGCGGTCGCGCCGCTCGGCTGGCGCGGGCTGCTGCTGGCCGGCGGTCCGCTGGTCGCCGCGACGCTCGGGCTGACGGCGGTCAACGCGATCGGTCACGACCGCTTCTCGCCCTCTCCATATGGCAACGTCTTTGCGCTGGCTCGCAGCCTCGCCGACGGACCTGCGATGGACGCACTGCGCCGGCACTGTCCGCAATCCGGCTGGCGTCTGTGTTTCCTGGTGCGGGAGGGCCAGCCGCGCAGCGCCGACGAGTTCCTGTGGCCGGCGGACAGCGCGCTCGCCCGCGCCGGCGGCGCCAAGCGCGTGGCGACGGAGGCCGACGCGATCCTGCTCACGGCGCTGCGCGAGGAGCCGGGCGCGGTGGTGCGTGGGGCGTTGCGCAACACGGCCCGGCAGCTCGGCATGGTGGCGACCGGCGACGGGCTGCAGCCTTGGCCGGGGACGGTGACGCCGGTGATCCATCGCGACTTCCCACCGGCCGAGTCGCGCCGCTACGACGATGCCCTGCAGACCCAGGGCCGTCTGTCGGTGCCGCGCGGTTTGCAGGCGCTGCACGCGGCCGCCCTGGTACTCGGCGTTGCCGCGACGCTGGTCTGGCTCGCGGTGGCGCTGCGGCGGCGGCATGCCGTGTCGGCCCTGTGCGTGGCGGTGCTGGTCTGCCTGCTCGGCAACGCCGCGATTACCGGCGCGCTGTCCGGGCCGCACGACCGCTACGAGAGCCGCGTGGTCTGGCTGCCGGTGTTCGTGCCGTTCGTGGCGGGGCTGGCGCTGCGCCGCCGGATGGCGATCAGCCGGGTCAGTCCGTCGCCCGATCGAGTGCCGGCAGACGTCGCAGCACCCAGCGCTTGGTCAGCATAGGACCGGCGACGCCGGCCAGCATCAGCGCCGCCGCGAACGGCGGGAAGTGCGGCCCGTCCCAGGACACCAGCCCGAGCAGCAGCGCCTTGGTCAGGCCGATGAACACGGTATTGAGCAGGTAGATCACGAAGACATAGCGGCCGAGCAGCGCGAGACCGGAGGCCCGTGCCGACGGCCCGTGCCGCACCAGCCCATGTACCGCCGGCAGCGACAGCAATCCGGCAATCAGCAACGCCCATTTGTACGGGAACCCTTGCGCTCCTTCCGACCAGGTGAAGCGGATCCAGCCGAGCGAGACCGGCAGGGCCACCACCACCAGCGCCAGCAGGGCCGGCGCCCAGAGGCGATCCAGCGTGCGCAACCAATGTCGCCCCGCGTCCGCGGCCAGTCCGCCGGCCACGAAAAAGATGAAATAGGTGCCGATGCGGTCGAGATAGAGAATCGGCGGCAGCGGCAGCACGAACGCCAGCGCGGCGACGACGACCAGCAGCGCGCGGCTGCGATCGAGCGCGAGCAGCAGCGGCGTGACGAGGCAGAACGCGAACAGCACCGCGATATACCAGATCGAGGTGGCGGGGCTGTGCCCGGTGTCCCACACCAGCGCCCGCAGGCCGGGCCACAGACCCGCCGGTACGTTGTCCACTGTGATGAACTGCGCGACGGCGAGCTTGCCGCAGAGGATCACGACGCCGAACGTCACGAACGGCAGCAGCAGCCGCCCGGCGCGGCGGCGCGCCAGCCGCGGCCAGGCGGCGGGCGGCGTGCGCGCCGCACCTGACAGGAACGTGACATAGCCGCTGAGATACATGAACAGCGGCATGTGGAAGAGATAGACGGCAATGCGCAGCGGCTCGTACCAGCCGACTCCTGCCGGCTCGCGGCGCGCCACCAGATGGCCGAACACGACCAGCAGGATGGCGAAACCCTTGGCCCGATCGAGATCCGAAAGGCGCGCGGCGGAGCGCGCGGGCGCGAAGGCGAGCGGGGCGGCGGACATGGAGGAGGATGACACGGGCGTGCTCGGCTCCCAACTTTGACACTCTGACGGCGTTCGTGCGGCTGCAGCGTTCCACCCGCTGGCGCGTTGTTTATCCGTGCGGACCGGTGGCGCAGTTATTCTGCATCGCGGTGACATGCCTGCGCGTTCGCATTCGCGAGAGTGCCAGAACATTACGGGAAAGCGAGATGCGGCTGCTGCAGAGCAACGTGTTCTGGTCCGGCCTGGAGGCCGGCGCCTCCGCCGGTCTGTCCTTCGCCTCCGCCTTCATCGTCGCCCGCCTCATCGGCCCGACCGAGGTCGGCGTCGGCGCTGCGGTGGTGGCGGTGCATGTACTGCTGTGGGTGGTGGTGAACGCCCTGTTTGCCGATCCGCTGGTGCAGCGGCTGGAGGTCGACGACCACGAGGCGTCGAGCGCGCTCTGGGCCTCCGTCCTGGTCGGCGTGCTGGCGGCCTTCGTGCAGGCCGCGGCGGCGGTTCCGATCGCCGATGCCATGGGCGACCGGCGCATCCTGCCGATGGGCCTGCTGCTGGCGCTGCCGCTGCCGCTGGTCGGTGCCGGAGGCGTGATGCAAGGGATGCTGACGCGCAACCGCGAATACCGCGTGCTCGCCGGGCGGGCGCTGATCGGCCAGGGCGGCGGCACGCTGGCCGGGGTGGCGCTGGCGCTGTTGGGCGCAGGTGCCTGGGCGCTGGTCGCGCAGCAACTTGTGAACTCGCTGTTCGGCGCGCTGTCGCTGGTGCTGCGCACGCGCTGGCGCCCGTACTTCATGTTGCGCTGGCAACCGGTGCGCGAATTGCTGCATGTCGGGTTGCCGCTGGTGCTGAGCACGCTGGTGCAGCACAGCCGCTATCGCCTGTTCGCGCTGCTGATCGGCGGCACCGCGGGGGCGACGGCGCTCGGGCAGGTGCACATGGCGTTCCGCCTCGTGGATACCGTGCGCGAATTGGCCAACACCGCCTTCTGGCGGCTCAGCCTGCCATCGATGTCCGAGCGCCAGCGCGACCTGCCGGCGCTGCACGCCACCATTTCGCGCTTCCTGGGGCTGATCGGTCTGGTGCTGTTCCCGCTGTTCGGCGCCATGCTGGTGGCGATCGACCCGCTGGTGCGCCTGCTGCTGGGCCCCGTCTGGGCGCCCTCGGCGGGCGCTTCGGCGGTGCTGATCGTGATCACGATGTACGGGTTCCTGTACGCGCCGGCCGGCACGGCGCTGGTCGCGCGCGGCCACACGCGGTTCGTGCTCGGTTCGATGTTCTGCATGACCGTGCTGACGCTGGTCGGCGTGCTGGTAGTACGGCCGGCGACGCCGCAGGCGGCGGTGGTGGTCTGGGCGGTGTCGCAGCTTCTGGTGTTTCCGGTGATGCAGTTCGGCACCGCGCGGCTGCTGGGCGATTCGGTGTTCCGCCAGATCCGGGCCGGGTTGCCGGCGCTGGGACTGGCCTGCGTCGCGATCGCCGCCGCGCTGCTGGTTCCGCGTGCGTTCGGCGAGCCCAGGTCACCGGCGCTGCTCATCGCCGAGCGGCTGACGGCGGGCGCGGTGGTGTATCTGCCCGGGGCGGTGGTGCTGCTGCGGGCGAGCGTGCTGGCGGCGCTGCGCACCGTGGGCATGCGGCGCCGCCCCGCCTGAGCGGTGGAGCGTGGCATTCGCACAACTGCGGGAAAAAATCCCACAACACGAAGGCTGGCGGAGCCTTTCGTCACCTGTTGCGTTGTGGGGCGAGGCGGCGCCGAAGCCGCCAGATGGCGGCGGCCGGGGTGGAATTAAGCACAGTTGGCGGGCAATACGGGCGACGAAATGACGCATTGGCGGCTGTTTAATACGCAAGAAATTCTGTGCAATTGCTCCCCATGTGGCGGCATCTCCGTGCCGCTCTGTCGGACATGGGAAGAGACGCGCGGAATGTCTGATCGCTGCGGTGCAAAATGCGGGTTCGTTTTTAGATATGTTCTATGCCGGAACGGATTACATGCCGCGGAGAATCGCGGCTTATCTACTCCAGGTTGATGAAGACGCAGAAAGCAGAATTCCTGGGGCAATCGTTGACGACAAAGTTATTTTGTTTCGCTGCACCGCAAGATGATAATTCTTACCCGTGATGACCGGATTTTCCGTGGTTGCATGGGCCTGAATTCAAAACCCCGTCACAGTCGTTGCGGTTAACTTGATGGACGATGCCATGAGTCGGATCGGCCCAACCTTGCGCCCGGCGGTCCTGCGGTCTTCCCACGCCTCGGCGGCGAGCCTGTTCGACGCCGGCCTGGCGCCGCCGCCGCCGCTGCAACCGGTCGCGGCCAGTCTGACGGCGGCCGGGCTGGATGCGGCGATCTGCATCGGCATGCCGTTTCTTGCCGCGTCGATGGTGCCGGACGCCCCGCGGACGGAACTGGTCGGCCGCCTGGCGCTGCTGCTGGTGGTGCTGGTGCTGGCCGGCGCGGCGGCCAACGGCGCTTACCGCCATGCCGTGCTGTTCCGGCGCGGGGAGCAGGTGCGCGCGGTGCTGCGCGCCGGTGCCGCCGCGCTGGCGGTAATGGCGCTGGCCGTGGCGCTGCTGTCCGACCCCGCGGACCTGTCACCCGTGTGGGCCGGCGGCGCCGCCGTACTCGTGCTGGGGGGTCTCGCGCTGGGGCGGTTGGCGGTGGCGCGCGCGCTCGCCGGCGGGGCTGGCCGCCGCTTCGCTCAGCGTACCGTGATCGTCGGCAGCGGTCTCGTCGGCGCGCGCCTGCTGCGGCTGCTGCGCCAGTTCGACGAACGCTCGGTTCGCATCGTCGGCATCGTCGATGACCACGCCGATCTGCCCGAGGGGCTGATTGACGGTGTGCCGGTGCTGGGCGCGGTGATGCATCTGCTGGCGCTGGTGCGCCGCGGCGTGGTGGACGAGGTGGTGCTGGCGCTGCCCTGGTCGGAGGAGCGGCGCATCCTGGAACTGATCGACATGCTTTCGGACTATCCGGTGCATGTGCGGCTGGCCCCGGATCTGATCAGCTATCACTTTCCGCGCCGCGTGCAGCTCGATCTGCAGGGCCATCCGATGTTGCAGGTTGCCGAGCGGCCGATTTCCGGCTGGCGCAGCGTGCTGAAGCGCGCCGAGGATCTGCTGGTCGGCGGCGTGGCGCTGCTGTTGTGCGCGATCCCGATGGCAATGATCGTGCTGGCGATCCGGTTGGACAGTCCGGGACCGGCGCTGTTCCGCCAGAAGCGCACCGGGTTCAACAATCACGAGTTCGAGATGCTGAAGTTCCGCACGATGCATCACCACATGGCGGAATACAGCATCTGCCGGCAGACCACGCGCAACGACCCGCGCGTGACCCGCATCGGCGCCATCCTGCGGCGTACCTCGCTCGATGAACTGCCGCAGATCTTCAATGTGCTGCGCGGCGAGATGTCGATCGTCGGGCCGCGCCCGCATGCCCCCGGCACGTGCGCCGGATCGCGCCCGTTCGAGCAGGTGGTCGACCGCTACGCCGCCCGCCACCGTGTCAAGCCGGGACTCACGGGTCTCGCGCAGGTGCGCGGCTACCGCGGCGAGACCCGCACTGAAGACAAGCTGATCCGCCGTGTCGAATGCGATCTCGAATACATCGACACGTGGTCGCTCTGGCGCGATCTCGTGATCATGCTGCGCACCCTCATCATCGTCCTGCGGATGCAGAATGCCTACTGATCCCAACGCGTCCCTGGACGTGCCCGCGACCGAACCGACAGGCCCGAAAGAGTCCCAGGGGAACCAGATGCTGCATGTCCCGACCGAGGTTGCCGGCGAGCGTGACGGTGGCCGCGAGCGCCGCCACCGCCACCGCGGCACCGGCGCGCGCAGCGGCGACACCCGCAGCGAAGCGAGCGCCGCCGCCGCCGTGCAACTCGCGATGACGATTTCGGCGGTGCGGCGGCGCAAGTTGCCGCTGATCGTCTGCGCCGTCGCCATTCCGCTGATCGCCTTCGTGGCGCTGAAGCAGGTCACGCCGCGCTACACCTCCGAAGGCTCGGTGATCTACGAGCCGAGCCAGTACGCCGCGCAGGAACTGCAGAGCATCCTGCACGAGGATCCGATGACCGATGCCGTCATGGCGAGCCAGGCGGAGATCGTGCGCAGCCTGTCGGTCGCCTCGCGGCTGGTCGATCGCTACCACCTGACGGACGTTCCGGAATTCAACTACACGTTGCGACCTCCCTCGCTGTTGTCGCGCATCGGGCATGCGGCGCAGCATCTGCTGTATGCCGTGTTCGATCCGGTGTCGCCGTCGCTGGCGGCGGTGTTTGCCGCGCCGGTGCCGAAGGTGCCGCCCTCGCCGCAGGAAGTCCGCCATTCGGTCGACCAGGCGGTGCAGGACGCGATCAATGTCGAGGCGCTGCGCCAGTCCCATGTCCTGTCGGTGAAGTTCACCTCGGAAAACCGCCAGCTCGCGGCCGACGCAGTGAACACGATCATGGATCTCTACATCACCGACCAGCTCGCCGCGAAGTTCCAGGCGGTGAGGTCGGCGAGCCAGTGGCTGGAGACCCGCGCGCAGGAGCTGCGCAAGGAGGTGCAGGGGACCGAAGACAAGATCGCCGCCTACAAGGCGCACACCGGGCTGTTCCAGGGTGTGCAGGCGGGCCTCGATACCGAGCAGATCAGCCGCATGACGACCGATCTCGTGACCGCGCAGAACGAGTTGGCGCAGGCGGAGTCGCGGCTCGATGCGGCGCGCGGCCGGCAGGGCGCTTCGGCACAGGCGGCGGTGGCGCCGAACGTGGTGCAGGCGCGCGTGCAGATGGACACGCTGAACGCGCAGTTGCAGTCGCTGTTGACGCGGCTGGGCCCGAACCATCCCGACGTGGTCAGCCTGCGTAACCAGCTACGCGAATTGCAGCGCGCGGTCGGCAGCGAGATCGGCCGCACCGTCGCCGCCGCAGATAACGATGTTCGCGCCAACAGGGCCAAGGTGGCAGCGCTGCAGGCCGACCTGAAAGCGGCCCAGTTGCAGGTGGACAAGAACAACCAGGCGATGATCCCGCTCAATGCCATGCAGCGGGACGCCGACGCCGCGCGCACGCTGCTGCAGGCGGTGCTGACGCGCGTGCAGACAACGGCGCAGCAGAGCGCGATCGAGAAGCCCGACGCGCGGGTGATCTCGGAGGCGCTGCCGCCGGCCGAGCCGTCGTTTCCCAAGACGAAGATCCTGCTGCCGGCCGCAGTTGTGTTCGGTGTCGTGTTCGGTCTGCTGATTGTCTATCTGCTGGAACTCGCCGACAGCACCTTCCGCAGCGGTGACGACGTGCGCGCCGTGCTCGGCCTGCCGTGCTTCTCGTTGATCCCGGCCGTGCGACCGCGCCTGCTCGGGCGCATCCGCATGGAGGACTACGTGGTGCGCAAGCCACTGTCGCCGTTCTCCGAGCAGATCCGCGCGCTGCGCGCGGGCCTGTGGCTGGACAGCGTGCATCCGAAGATCGTCGCCATCACGGCGGCGCGCCCGGCGGAAGCCAAGACCACGACGGCGATGGCGCTCGGCCGGTCAAGCGCGATGAACGGCGAGCGCGTGCTGGTGCTCGATTGCGACGTGCGTCAGCCGAGCTTCGGCCGCCTGATGCGCGCCGAGCACAGCCGCGGCATCGTTGATTACCTGCTCGGGCAGGCGACGCTGGACGAGATCGTGCGGCGCGACCGGCTGACCGCGATGGATTACATCCCGGCCGGCACATCGAAGGCGAATTCGCTTGGGCTGTTCATGTCTGACGCTATGTCGGAGGCCCTGGATCGGCTGCGCCGCGATTACGACCTCGTGCTGCTCGATGCGCCGCCGGTGTTCGCCATGACGGACGCGCGCATCATCTCCCGCATCGCCGACGCGACGCTGCTGTGCGTGCGCTGGCGGGAGACGCCGCGCAGCGTGGTGTCGCGCTCGCTTGACCTGCTGGACGAGGCCGACGCCCGCGTGATCGGCGTCTCGCTCACCCGGGTCGATCCGCGCGCCCATGTCCGCTCAGGCCATTCGGATGCCGAGGTCTATCACCCGCGCTACGGCGGTTATTACCGCGAATGAGGCACGGCAGCGTGATCGACGGGCAACGGTTCCGGGCAGCGACGAGGTTTTCCTTGCTTTGTGATCGCGGCACGGGTTACTGTGCCGCGGATTTCTCAACCTCACGTATTGCCGACGAACAATGCTCGCAACCAAGGCGGAAGCCGAAATCCTCCTCCCGGACCTGTCGGAACAGGACACCGGGCTGGCTTGTGCCGACGCGGAGGCCGACGCCCTGGCGCCGGCGCGGGGCATCGCGCTCGGAGCCTTGCTCGGCCTGCTCTGTATCGGGGCACTGGTGCTGGCGGTCTGGCGGGCATTCTGACCTCGCCGCACCGCCCCCACGGGGGCGGTGAGCATGTCCGACTCGCGCGCGCTCGGGCGTCCTGGCCCCCGGCGTCTGCCGCAACCGCCGCCGCTGGTTGACTCCGGCGGCAGCGTGCATGGCGTCGTGCTGATTGCCGCGAGCGGTTTCCTGCTCGCGATGTTCCTTGGATCGCTCTACAGCATCCGCTTCCTGCCGCTGTTTCTTGCGGCCGGCACGCTGTTGTGCATTGCCGTGCCGGTCATCCGCTTCCCCGTTGCGACCTCCGCCGCGTGGCTGCTGGTGGCGGGCACCAGCCCGGAAATGTGGCTGGGCGATCTGGTCGGGCAGGACAACACGATCACGGCGGTGGTCAAGCTGATCGGTCTCGCACTGCTGGGCGTCTGCATCCTGCGCTACGGCGCCCGGCTGGACCGGTTCAACCCGTCCTTCGCCTACCTGGCGATGTTCGCGATTGGCCTCATGCATGGGCTGTGGCCGACGCTGACGGTGCTGGACAGCGTGCGCTCGCTGATCGGCTCCGCGGCACCCTTCGCCTTTTCTTTCAGCCGGCTGTCGCGGCGCTGGTGCCATGCCATCATCACGGCGACCATCTGGGTCTCGCCGGTCATCGTCGGTTTCGGCGTGGTGCTGGCGCTGACCCATGTGCGCCCGTTGTTCACCGGCCTCGGCGGCTCGACGCGGCTGCAGGGATCGACGCATCCTGCCTTCCTCGGCGGCTTCGCCGCCGCCGGCATCTATGCCGCGCTGGTCGAACTCTATCGCGACGGCCGGTCGCGCCACCTGTGGGCCATCGTCGTCAATTACGTCATCCTGGTGCTGTCCGGCGCCCGCGCGCCGCTCGCGGTGGCGCTGATGGTCACCGCGGCGGCGTTCCTGTTCCTGCGCGCCGACCTGTTCTCGGCGCGCCGTCGTCTGCCGGTCATTCTGCTCGGCATGCTGGCGCTGCCCGTCCTCGCGGCGCTGGCCACCGGGTCGAATTCCATCCGCCTGCTGAACGTGCTGTCCAGCGATGCCCAGGATCTGTCCGGGCGCAACCTGATCTGGCCGCTGTTCGAGCGCGCGTGGAATGCCTCGCCGGTGTTCGGATGGGGCATCGGCGCCGGCAAGGTCGTGGTCGATCCGGACAGCCTGCTCGCCCGGCTGCTGGGCACCACGGCGGCGCACAACGAGTATCTGCGCGTGGGCGTGGACGGCGGCTATGTCGGACTCGCGCTGCTGATCGGGATGATGGCGTGTTGGGCGCTGTGGTGGACCCGCCATGCGCCGCGCACCGACCGCTTCATCATGCGTGCCGCGTTCGTCGCCTTCGCCATCCATTCCTTCACCGACAACACGCTGATCGCGGCAACGGCGAGCGTGATGTTCACCTGGGTGTCGGCGGTGTTCGCCCGCGCCGCGCTGGAGCGGCAGGAGGCGCGCGAGGCCGCTGCGCTAATCGAGCAGCGCGATGGCGAGGCCGCGCAGGTAGCCTGAGGCGAAGGCGAGCGCGCAGCGTTGCCGGATCATTCCCGGATGGCGCTGCGGCCACAGCGCCAGCGGCGCGCGCAAGCCGGCGTGCAGCGCCATGCGCAGCCCCTTCGCGCACGCTTCGCGGCGGCCGTCCAGCCGCGCCGCCACGATCGCCTCGGAGACGCCGCTCCAGAACTGTCGCCGCAGCAGCCAGTTCGGCGTCAGCCGGGCGGCCTGGATGCTGTGGGTGACGCTGATCGTCGGGTCGTAGTGGATCTCGTGCCCGGCGCCGCGCAGCGCCCGCATCACCCAGGCCTCCTCGCCGGACAGCAGCTTTGCCCCGATGCGCCCAAGATGGGGCGGGAACCCGCCGACGCCACGCAGGGCGGCGGTGCGGAACACCATGTTGGCGCCATATGGCTCGACGTGCCGCGGCAGGCTGCCGTCGCCGACGCGGCCGGGCAGGCTCCAGCTCAGCACGGTCAGCGCCGGGATGAGGTCGGCTGGCCACCAGCGCGGGCACGGCGCTTCCCAGCTCGGCACGATCGGGCCGCCCAATGCCGCCGCACCGGCCGGCAACCGCGCCACCGTCGCCGCGATCGCGCGCGTCCAGTCCGGCGCCACCCGCGCGTCGTCGTCGATATACGCGACCCACGGCGTCATCACCGCGGCGAGACCGGCGTTGCGCGCGAGCGACAGTCCGGGCTGCTCGACCCGCAGCAGCGTTGCCCCGTGCGCCGCCGCGAACGCCGCGATTTCGACGGCTGCCGCAGGCGAGGAGGCGCTGTCCACCACCAGCACGCACCAGTCCGCCCCGGTTTCGGCATCCTCCGGTCCGCGACCCGCCTCCAGGGCAGCGAGGCAGCTCGCAAGGTAGCGCGGGCGCTCGTGCGTGCAGACGATAACGGTCAGGAACGGCGGCACCGGCGCAAGCAGTGGCGCTTCGAGCGGCGGCGCCGCATCCGCAGGGACAAGGCCGGGCGCGCCTCCCATGCCGCTAGCGACCTTCCATCGGCTTTTCCTGGTTCGGGTCGATCTGCGTCGTGTAGTCGGGCGGGGCTTCGGCGTAGCCGTGCTGCTTCTGCGCCTGCTGCGCCTTGTCCTGCGCCGCGAAGTGGCCGCGGAACGGCAGCTTCTTCTTGTTTGCTTCGTAGTGTGGCGGCACGTATTTCCCCTGTGCATCGAAATGCGGTCCGACCATGCGCTGCCGCGTTCCGTCCGCTGACGGCACCGGCGATTGCGTTCCCGTCGCCCCCGCAGCGGGATAATCCTGCGCCCGCGCGGAAATGGCGATCAAAAGCGCAAGAGCGACGAATACCGTGAGGATCGTGCGGCGTATATCCGCGCTAGCCTTGCCGGACGGTGCGGCTCGTTCCCCCTGGCGAAGCGTGACGTGAGCGTTGCAATTGGGTAATTCCGTCGAACGATGAAGCATCTCTCAGACCTCACGTGCTGCCGCGCGATCTTCGCGGCGTGGGTGTTTACGTACCATCTGAACCTGGAGGCGCGCTACGCTCCGTCGCTCGGCGTGGCCGGCGCTTTCGTGCAACGCGGCAATCTCGGTGTCGATGGCTTCTTCATTCTTTCCGGCATGATCCTCGCCTACGCGCATCCTGATCTGACGCCGGGCTTCGCCGAGGCACGAAGCTTCTGGGGCAAGCGGCTCGCGCGCATCTATCCGGTGCACCTCGCGATGATCGTCGCGCTGGCCTTGCTGGTCGCCAGCGCCTGGGCGCTGGAGGTGCATCCGCGGCAGCCGGATCGCTTCGGCCTCGGCGAGCTGGTGAGCCATCTTGCGCTGGTGCATGCCTGGGGATTCAGCGACCGCTGGGCCTGGAACTACCCGTCCTGGTCGATCAGCGCGGAGTGGGCAGGCTATCTCCTGTTTCCCTTCCTGTGGACGCTGCTGCGCGGCCAGAACGGTATCGGCGTTGCGGTCGTGCTGCCACTCACATTGCTCGGCGTGATCGCGGCCCGCGTGATTGGACATGCGCAGGGGCTGTCGCTGACCTACGACGGCGGCCTGATCCGGTTCTTTCCTGAGTTCATCGCCGGAATGGCGATCCTGCCGCTGCTGCCGCTGCTGCCGCGCTGGTTGAACGGCCATGCGGTTGCGCTTGTCGGTGGCGTGGGCTTCGTCGCTGCCGCGGTGGCGGCGGCGGAGGTGCTCACGATCGTTGCGATGTGGCTGATGCTGCTCGGGCTGATGCTGGCCGGCGAGCAGGGCCGGAGCGAGCTGCTCGGGCGCATCCCGGCGCTGCGGTGGCTCGGCGAAGTGTCGTATTCCTACTACATGTCGTTCGCATTGGTGGAGACGATGCAGGCGACGCTGTGGCGTCGGCTGGCGGTGTTGCCGCTCGACCATCCGGTGCTGTACGTGCTCATGACGACGACGCTGACGCTGGGGCTGGCGACGCTCGCCTGGGCGCTGGTGGAGCGTCCGGCGCTGCGCGCCTATGCCGCTTACACGCAGCGGCGCGCGCGGCTCGGCGGCTACCCCGCCCGGCTCTGACCCGCGCGCGTCGCGGCCGCGGCCAGCGCCGCGGCCAGCGCCTCCACGTCCGCCGCCGCCGGGCTGGCGGGATGGCGGGTGAGCAGCAGCGTCTGGCGGCGGATCGTCTCGCGCACCTTGTCGTCGCGCCGGATCACGCCGGCGCAGGGCGGCGTGCGGCCGAGGAAGGCGGTGCAGGCGCGCGCCAGCGCGGCGTAGGTGCGCGCGCCCGCCGCCGGAGTCGCCGCCTGATTGATGACGATCCGCGCCGTGGCGCCGCGTGCCGCCGCCGCGTGCAGCTTCAGCACCGCATAGGCATCGGTCAGGCTGGTCGGCTCCTCCGTCGCCATGACCAGCAGCACGTCGGCGAACGCGGCGAGGCGCTGCACGCTGGGATCGAGGCCGGCGCCGAGGTCCAGCACCACGGCATGATACCGCTGCGCCAGCGCGCGCAGCCCGCGCAGCACGCCCGCCAGCGTCGCCGGGTCGAGGGCGGCGAGCGCGCCGGAACCGGAGCGGCCGGGCAGGATGTCGAACCCGCCCGGATGCGGCAGCACGGCGTCCGCCATCGCGAGCTGGCCGGCGATGACCGCGCCGAGATCGGCGGCCGGCGTCAGGCCGAGCTGGATATCGACATTGGCCAGCCCGAGATCGGCATCGAACAGCAGCACGCGCCGGCCGAGCCGGGCGAGCGCGTGGCTGAGCGTGATGGCGAGCCAGGTCTTGCCGACCCCACCCTTGCCGGAGGCGATGGCGATGATGCTCATGGCGTTGGCTCCGCGCCGGTGCGGGCAAGGCGGGTGGCGAGCAGATCGGGCGTGAACGGCACCAGGCCGTCGGCCGCGCCGGGGCCGATGCCGGCCTCGGTGAGCGCCAGCCCGGCCGCCGCGGCGGCCAGCACGCCGCCCAGGCGGCGCGCGCAGTCCAGCCGGGTGGCCACCATTCGCTCCGCCCCCGCCTCGCGATAGGCGGCAGCGAGGTCGGCGGCTTCCGCCGGGTCGAGGCCGGCGGGCAGCACCGCGACAATGGCGGCGTCGAACGCGGCGGCGAGGGCGGCCAGTTCCTCGCGCTCCAGCGGCTGCAACGGGTCGCTGCCGGGCAGGTCGATCAGCACCGGCACGCCGCCCTGCCGCTGCGCCACCGCCCGCGTCAGCGCCACCGGATGTGCGGCGACGGCGAGTTCGAGGCCGAGCAGCCGTGTCAGCGCCGCAAGCTGTTCGGAGGCGCCGGCGCGGCGGCCGTCGGCGGTCACGACCAGCGGTGCGCCGCCCTCCATCACCAGCCGCGTCGCCAGCCGCACCACCGTCAGCGTCTTGCCCGCCCCCGGCGGCCCGGCGAACAGCAGCGGCCTGCCGTTAAGGTCCAGCGGCAGCCGGTCGAAGCGCAATACGCTGGCGAGCGGCGCGGCGCGCAGCCGGTCGGCGAGCGCGGCGGGAACGCCATGCCACGCCAGCGCGCCGGGTGCCGCCGCCGTCCGCCGCGGCTCGGCTTCCGGCACCTCCAGCGCGGCCGTCACTTCCACCCCGTCGGCAACGCGGCGGGTGCCAAGGATCAGCGCCTCGGCGCCGAGTTCGGCGCGCACCCGCCCCATCGCCTGCGACAGCGTGCGGGCGTGGAACAGTTTCAGCCGCATCAGATCGTGCCCACGGTGCGGATGCGCGCGCGCGGGAAGATTTCGGTCTGCGCCAGCACCGCGGTGGCCGGCCGGATGCGCTCGACGATGGCGCGCACATGCGGGCGGATCGCGGCCCCCGTGAGCAGCACCGGCGATTCGGCCGCGGCGGCATCGAAGGCGGCGCGGAACCGCTGCATAAACTCGGTGAGCCGGCTCGGCGCCATCGCCAGTTGCCGGTCCTCGGCCGGCCCGACCACCGCCTCGGCGAAGGCGGCTTCCCATTCGGGCGAGAGGGTGACGAGCGGGATATAGCCCTGCGGGCCGGTATGCGCATCGCTGAGCTGGCGGGCGAGGCGGGCGCGGACATGGCCGCAGATCGCCGGCACCGCCCGCGCCTGCGCGGCGCACCCCTCCTGGATGCCTTCCAGGATGGTCGGCAGGTCGCGGATGGAGACGCGCTCGGCCAGCAGCGCCTGCAGCACGCGCTGCACGCCGCCCACGGAGATTTGCGTCGGGATCAGCTCGGAGACCAGCTTCTGCTGCTCGCGCGGCAATTCGTCGAGCAGCTTCTGCGTCTCGGCGAAGGACAGCAGTTCCGCCATCGTCTGCCGCACGATCTCGGTCAGGTGCGTGGTCAGCACGCTGGCCGGATCGACCACGGTGTAGCCGCGCAAGGTCGCCGCCTCGCGCTGCGTGGCGTCGATCCACAGGGCGGGCAGGCCGAAAGCGGGCTCGCTGGTGCGCTCGCCCGGCAGGTCCGGCAGCCCGCCGTTCGGGTCCATCGCCAGCACCTGCGTCGGCCGCAACTCGCCCCGCCCGGCCTCGATTTCCTTCACGCGCACCGAATAGGTGTCGGCGGCGAGCTGCATGTTGTCCTGGATGCGCACCGGCGGCAGCACGAAGCCCATGTCGGCGGCGATGGTGCGGCGCAGGCCCTTGATCTGCTCGGTCAGCCGCGGCGTGTCGCCGCCGGCGAGCGTGAGCAGGCCGTAGCCGAGCTCCAGCCGGATCATGTCCATGCGCAGCGCGTCGCTGATCGGCGGCTCGCGCGCGGCGGCGGGGGCGGCGGCGGGGGCGGCGGCGCCGTCGGGCGGGGCGGTCGGGTTCTTGTGCCGCAGCCACGCGCCGCCGCCGGCCAGCCCCGCCAGCGCCAGGAACGGCAGCGCCGGCAGGCCGGGCATGGCGGCGAGCAGGCTGGCCGCGCCGGCGGCGACGGCGAGCGGTTTCGGGCTGCCGCCCAACTGGCGCAGCAGCGCGGTGTCGGCGCGGCCCTCGGAACTGCCTTTCGTCACCACGATGCCGGCGGCGGTGGAGACCAGCAGTGCCGGGATCTGGCTCACCAGCCCGTCGCCGACAGTGAGCGTGGTGAAGGTGCTGGCGGCCTGCGCGAACGGCATGCCGTGGCGCAGCAGCCCGATCGCGAGGCCGCCGGCGATGTTGATGCTGGTGATCAGCAATCCGGCGACGGCGTCGCCACGGACGAACTTCGCCGCACCGTCCATCGCGCCGTAGAAGCCGGCTTCCTCCTCCAGTTCGCGGCGGCGATGTCGTGCAGTTTTTTCGTCGATCGAGCCGGAGGAAAGCTCCGCGTCGATTGCCATCTGCTTGCCCGGCATCGCATCCAGCGTGAAGCGCGCCGCGACCTCGGCGATGCGGCCGGAGCCTTTGGTGATGACCATGAAGTTCACCACCAGCAGGATCGAGAACAGGATCAGCCCGATCACCACGTCGCCGCCCATCAGGAAGCCACCGAACGCGGCGACGACGTGGCCCGCCGCGGTCGGCCCCTCGTTGCCGCGCGAGAGGATGAGGCGCGTGGTGGCGACATTCAGCGACAGGCGCAACAGCGTGGTCAGCAGCAGCAGCGTCGGAAAACTGGTGAAGTCGAGCGGCCGGCGCAGGAACAGCGCCACCATCAGCACCAGCACCGCGGCGGTGACGGAAATCGACAGGCCAAGATCGAGCACGAACGCCGGCAGCGGCAAAATCAGCACGGAGAGCAGCGCGACCACGCCAAGTGCCAGACCGACATCGGTGCCCGGCGCATAGGCACGCAGCCGCGCCGACCAGACCGGCAGCAGCGCGGTGAGGCTGGCCGACATCAGGCGGAGACGCCGAGCGCCGGCGGCGGCACGGCCAGTCCTTCGGCCGCGTAGTCGCGCAGCTTGTTGCGCAGCGCGCGGATGGAGATGCCGAGAATGGTTGCGGCGTGCGTTCGGTTGCCGCTGGTGTGGTGCAGCGTGTGCAGGATCAGGTCGCGTTCCACCTCGGCGACGCTGCGGCCAACCAGCCCTGAGACGCCGCTTGGCGCGGCGCCCGTGCCTGGTGTCGGCGCGGCATCGCCGTGCAGCTCGATCGCGTCGGCGCCGATCGCATCGCCGGTCGCGAGCAGGACGGCGCGATGGATCGTGTTCTCCAGTTCGCGCACATTGCCGCGCCAGCCATGCGCCGCCAGCCGCGCCAGCGCCAGCGGCGCCAGCGGGCGCTGCGGCAGACCGTTGGTTTCGGCATAGACCTGCGCGAAATGCGCCGCCAGCACGGCAATGTCGGCGCGGCGTTCGCGCAGCGGCGGGATGCGCAGGGCGACCACGTCGAGCCGGAAATACAGGTCCTCGCGAAACCGGCCTTTCGCGGCTTCGGCGGCGAGGTCGCGGTTGGTGGTGGCAAGAATGCGCACGTTCACCCGCACCGGCCGCGCGCCGCCGACGCGATCGATCTCGCGTTCCTGGATGGCGCGCAGCAGCTTCGCCTGCAGTCGCGGGTCCATCTCGCCGATTTCGTCCAGCAGCAGCGTGCCGCCGTCCGCTGCCTCGAATTTTCCCACCCGGCGCGCCAGCGCGCCGCTGAACGCGCCCTTTTCGTGGCCAAACAGTTCGGATTCCAGCAGGTTTTCCGGGATCGCGGCGCAGTTCAACGCGACGAACGCGCCGCCGGCGCGGCGCGAGCGGCGATGGATGTGGCGCGCCAGCACCTCCTTGCCGGTGCCGCTCTCGCCGGTGATCAGCACGGAGGCGTCGGCGGCGGCGACCTGTTCGGCGCGCCGGATCGTCGCCGCCATCGCCGGGTCGGCGAAGATCAAGGCGTGGCCGTCATCGGCGACGGAGGCGAGAATGGCGGCGATCAGGTCCGGATCGGGCGGCAGCGGCAGGAACTCGCGCGCGCCGTCGCGGATCGCGCGCACCGCGGCATCCGCCTGCGCGTTGACGCCGCAGGCGACGACCGGGACCGTGATGCGTTCCAGCGTGAGTGCCCGCAGCAGCGCGCCGATGTCATGGCGCAGGTCGCACAGCACCAGCGCGATGGCGCCGTCCGCGCGCAGGCAGTCGAGCGCCGCGGCGAAACCGTCCGCCTGCGCGATGCGCGCCCCGCGCGCGATCGCCATCCGCGCCGCCTGGCCAAGTTCGGCGGCGAGGGAGCCGACGATCAGGACGCGCATGAATCGCTCACGACGCGCGGTCCGCCTTGACGATCTCCGTCATCGTGATGCCAAGGCGGTTGTCGTCCACCATCACCACCTCGCCGCGCGCGACCAGGCGATTGTTGACGTACACATCGATCGCCTCACCGAGCTTGCGGTCAAGCTCCACCACGGCGCCGCGGCCGAGCTTGAGCAACTGGCTGACCTGCATCGTGGTCTTGCCGAGCACGGCGCTGACCGTGACCGGGATGTCGTACACCGCCTCCAGCTCACGCGCGCTGCGCGGCAGCGTCGTCTCGGACGGCGGCGCCGGCTCGGCCGCATCGGCGAATTCTGGGTCGTCGGGCATTGTTCACTCCGTCATGCCGTCTCTGCCGAGAGCAGGCCGAGCGGCGCCAGGGCCTCGGCGATGTCGCGCCAGGTCGCCGCACCGTCGCGCACGGCATGGCCATCGCCCCAGACGATCGCGACGTCGCCCGCCGCCAGACCCGCGTCCGCCTCGATGCGCAGCGGCGCGGCGCGGCGCAGTTTCAGGACAGCGAGTTCGTCGCGGGCCGCGTCGATCAGCGCCGCCGGC
>JAJZVE010000261.1 GCA_021845835.1 Pseudomonadota bacterium
CTCGGCGGCAACGCGCGGCTGACCGTCGATCTGGCGCGGCAGGTGGTGGTGCGGCCGAGCGGCGAGGAAATCCGCTTCGAGATCGACCCGTTCCGCCGCCACCTGCTGCTGGAGGGGCTGGACGACATCGGCCAGACGCTGCAGCACGGCAGCAGCATCGACGCCTACGAGGCGCGACAGCGATCCGAGCGGGCGTGGATGCCGGCGGTGGCGGGGGCGTAAGCAAGCCCCTCACCCCAACCCTCTCCCGCAAGCGGGAGATAGTAAAGACAGTTGCTTTATTAATTCCCCTCTTTCGCGTGCGGGAGAGGGGGGCGAGCGCAGCGAGCCGGGTGAGGGTTCGCGGCCAGGGGAGAAGGGAACGGCGCATGGCCTCCAACAAGCGGCTTCTGGTGTTGCCGGGCGACGGGATCGGCCCGGAGGTGATGCGCGAGGTGCGGCGCGTCATCGACTGGATGGATCGCCGCCGCGCCGTGGGCTTCGACATCAGCGAGGATCTGGTCGGCGGGGCGGCGATCGACGCGCGCGGCACGCCGATCACGGATGCGACCGTGGACGCCGCGAAGACGGCGGACGCGGTGCTGTTCGGCTCGGTCGGCGGGCCGCAATGGGACAAGCTGGGCTTCGAGAAGCGGCCCGAGCTTGCCATCCTGACGCTGCGGCGCGAGCTTGGCCTGTTCGCCAACCTGCGGCCGGCGACGGTGTTCGAGCCGCTGGTCGATGCCAGCACGCTGAAGCCGGAGGTCGTGCGCGGCCTCGATATCATGATCGTGCGCGAATCCACCGGCGGCATCTATTTCGGCGAGCCGCGCGGGGTGGAGACGCTGCCCGACGGCAGCAAGCGCGGCATCAACACCGAGGTGTACACCACGGGCGAAATCGAGCGCGTCGCCCGCGTGGCGTTCGAACTGGCGCGGCAGCGGCAGGGCCGCGTGTGCAGCGTCGAGAAGGCGAACGTGATGGAAAGCGGCCTGCTGTGGCGGCAGACCGTGACCGCGCTGCACGCGCGCGAGTTCCCCGACGTGGCGCTGAGCCACATGTACGCCGACAATTGTGCCATGCAACTGGTGCGCAACCCGCGCCAGTTCGATGTCATCGTGACGACGAATCTGTTCGGCGACCTGCTGTCCGACCTCGCCTCCATGCTGACCGGCAGCCTGGGCATGCTGCCCTCCGCCACGATCGGCCTGCCCGGGCCGGACGGGCAGCGTCGCGCCCTCTATGAGCCGATCCACGGCAGCGCGCCCGACATCGCCGGCAAGGGCGTCGCCAATCCGCTGGCGCAGATCCTGAGTTTCGGCATGCTGCTGCGCTATTCCTTCGACCTGCGCGACGACGCCGCGCTGATCGAGCAGGCCTGCAGCAACGTGCTGGCGAGCGGCCTGCGCACCCCCGACGTGATGGCGCCGGGCTGCACCGCCGCCTCCACCGAGCAGATGGGGCAGGCGGTGGTGGCCGCTCTTGACCGGCTGGCCGCCTGATACGACCTCTCTTGCATCACCGGGGCGGTTCGGCTACATGACCGCCCCACCGGCAAGCACCCGTAGCTCAATTGGATAGAGCACCAGACTACGGATCTGGGGGTTAGGAGTTCGAATCTCTTCGGGTGCGCCATCGGATTTCCTGAAAACCAGCGCCTGTCGGCAGAGGCGGTCTTGACTGCCGCGCGGCGTTAGCGCCGCATCGCCGCTTTTCGTATTTTTCCGCCGGATCGCCCCTGCGCAGCCGCTGATCGCCGGTCGATCCGCGCGGCACGGGCGTTCCCGCCAGCACGGCCGCCCCCTGACATGCAGTTTCCCCCGCTCAATCCCGCCCTGGAACGCGCCCTGCTCGCGCGCGGCTACCATGCGCCGACGCCGGTGCAGGCGGCCGTCTTGCAGTCGGAGGCGGCGGGGCGCGACCTGCTGGTGTCGGCGCAGACCGGGTCCGGCAAGACGGTTGCCTTCGGCCTTGCAATGGCCGATGCCGTGCTGGAGGGCGCCGAGCGGTGCGACTGGTCGGCGGCGCCGCTGGTGCTGGTGATCGCGCCGACGCGCGAACTGGCGCAGCAGGTGCGGGCGGAACTCGGCTGGCTCTACGAGCAGACCGGCGCGGCCATCGTCGCCGCCGTCGGCGGCAGCGACGCGCGGCGCGAACAACGGCTGCTCGCCGCCGGCTGCCACATGGTGGTCGGCACGCCCGGCCGGCTGTGCGACCATCTGCGGCGCGGCCAGCTCGACCTGTCGCGGCTGCGCGCGGTGGTGCTGGACGAGGCGGACGAGATGCTCGACCTCGGCTTCCGCGAGGAACTGGAAACCATCCTCGACGCGACGCCGGAGGGGCGGCGGACGCTGCTGTTCTCGGCCACCATCGCGCGCGAGATCGCGGCCCTCGCCCGCCGCTACCAGCGCGATGCGCTGCGCATCGACACGCTGCCGCGCGGCGAGGCCCATGCCGACATCGCCTATCGCGCCATCGGGGTGACGCCGGAAAGCGCCGACGGCGTGCTGGTCAACGTGCTGCGGGAGACCGAGGCCCGCGCCGCCCTGGTGTTCTGCGCGACGCGCGAGGAGGTGCGGCGGCGGCACGCGGCGCTGCTGGCGCGCGGCTTCGGCGCGGTGGCGTTGTCGGGCGAACTGAGCCAGCAGGACCGCAACGCCGCGCTGCAGGCGCTGCGCGACGGGCGCGCGCGGGTGTGCGTGGCGACCGACGTGGCGGCGCGCGGGCTTGACCTGCCGGAGCTTGACCTCGTCGTGCATGCCGACCTGCCCATGGATTCGGCGGTGCTGCTGCATCGCAGCGGCGGCACCGGCCGCGCCGGGCGCAAGGGCGTGGCCGTTGTGCTGGTGCCCGCGTTCCGGCGCCGCCGGGCGGAGCAGTTGTTCGCCGCCGCCGGCATCGCCGCCGAATGGCGCCCCGCGCCCGCCGCCGCCGCGATCCGGCGGCTGGATCAGGCGCGGCTGGCGGGCGACGCCATCCTGGCCGAGCCGGCGACGGACGAGGAACGGAGCCTCGCCGCCGCCCTGCTGGCGGGCCGCACGGCGGAGCAGGTGGCGGTCGCGCTGATCCGCCTGCACCGCGCCGGCCTGCCGGCCGTGGAGGAGATCGCGGAGCAGCGGGTGGCGACGCCCGCGCCTTCGCCCGACCGGCGGCGCGGGCCGGGCGAGACGGCATGGTTCCGCATCAATGTCGGCCGCCGCCGCAATGCCGACCCGAAATGGCTGCTGCCGCTGCTGTGCCGCCTGGGCGACGTGCGGCGGGAGCAGATCGGCGCCATCCGCGTCTTTGCCGAGGACACCCGCTTCGAAGTGGCGCAGGACGCGGCGACGCGCTTCGCCGCCGCTGTCGCCGCCGCGGCGGAGGAGGGGATCACCATCGAACCGGCCGCCCCGGCGCGGCCGGACCGGCCGCACGCCGCCCGCCCGTCGCGCGGCGCGCCGGGCCACCGCGCGGGACGCGGCGAGCGCGCCCAGGCGATGCCGCACGGCAAGCGCGCGCGACGCTGACGGCGGCCTTCGCTATCCCATCACCGCCACGCGCCGCCGCTCCCGCACGAAGGCGACCAGCAGCACGCTGCCCAGCACCAGGGCGCCATCCAGATAGACCGCCGGCGCCCAGGTGCCGAACGCATCGCGCAGCGTGCCGGAGACGGTGGGGCTGAGCACGGCGCCGATCTCGCCGATCAGGTTGTAGGTGCCGAACGCCGCGCCGCGCTGCGCCGGGGGCACCAGATCGGCCACCAGCGCATGCGCCACCGGCTGCAGCGCGTTGAAGAACAGGCCGGAGACGAACAGCAGCGCCGCCAGCACCACCGGGTCATGCCCGCCCACCTGCAGGTAGCGGCCGAGCGCGAGCGTCAGCACCGCCTGCGCGGCGGTGAAGAGGATCAGCACCGGCTTGCGCCCGATGCCGCTGCGCAGCGTCCAGTCGGCCAGCCAGCCGCCGGCCGGGAAGCCGACGATGCCGGAGAGGCCGGTGAACATCGCGGTCAGCGCCGCCACCTGGAACGATCCGCCCGATCCGGCGGAGACGATGGCGACCGCCCAGAAGCCGAGGAACCACAGCGTCCACAGGATCGGCGCGAAGGACACGTAGAGCAGGACAAGGTCGCGGCTGCCGACGGCGCCGGCGATCTCGGTGCCCTTGACGCGAAACACGAACAGGATGGCGCCGAAGGCCAGCGCCAGCTCGCCCAGCGTGACGGCCCAGGCCGGCAGCGCCGCCGCGCGCGCGAGCAGGAACAGGCCGAAGGTGAGCGCGAAGAACACGACCGTATAGGGCGCCAGCTGCGCCAGCGCGCGCCACGGCCGGTCCTGCGCCGTGCGCGTCGGCGCAAGGCCGCGCCAGACGATCCAGGCGACGATGGCGCTCGCCGCGCTGAGCGCGAAGAACGGCATCCGCCACGCCTCGGCGGGTCCCAGCACGGCGGCGCCGAGGCGGATCAGCGCGGGCGTCGCCACGATCGCCAGCGTGATGCCGATGGAAAGCCCGGTGAGCACCACGCCCATCGCGAGGCTGCGCCGCTCGGGCGGCGTGGTCTGCGCGATCACGGCGCGGTCGTTGGCGTAGTAGGTGCCCTCGCCGAGGCCGGTGAAGATGCGCACCGCCATGAACGCCACCAGCGCGCCGGCAAGGCCGCTCAGCAGCGTGGCCAGCGCCGCCCAGAACAGGCTGAGCGCGATCACGCTGCGATGGCCGTGGCGGTCGCCGGCATGGCCGCCGGGAAACTGCGTCAGCATGTAGCCGGCGAAGAAGATGCTGCCGATCAGCCCGCCCAGCGCATAGGGCTGCGGCACCGCCATGAAGCCGGCCTTGTGCCGGATCATCCAGGTGACCACCGGCCCGGTCACCGCGCGGTCGGCGCTGCTGACCGTCCAGCCGAGGCAGAGCAGCAGCCAGACGCGCGGGATGCTCACAGCCGCGGCACCCGGCCGTCCCGCGCCGCGCCGCATGCCTGGAGCGCAGGCGGGACGGCGGTGTTGGCCGTGTGGGTGCGCCGGTGTTGCATGGACTGTTTCCTGCCCGCCCGTGAGCGGAACAGCAGCATTCCACGGCGCCCCCGCCGGCGCCAAGAGCCTGCCCGCGCGCCGCCTCGCTTACAGCAGACGGCCCCAGGGCGGGGTGGGCACGGATTCGGCGAAGGGCTCGGTGGGCAGGCGGGCATTCGCGGTGGTGCATTCGACCATCTTGTGGATGGCGTCGCGCGCGCCGGTCGACGGCACCACCCAGCTCGTTTCCGATCCGGTCGGGTAATACACGCGCATCGCCGGCTGCCCGGACAGTTGCCAGAGGAAATTCTCCGTCGCACGCGTCGGGATGACGAGGTGCAGCATCTGCCCATCGCCGGTGGCCACCAGCGTCAGCGGCGAGCCGTCGCCGAAATCGAGCTTCACCGGCACGGCGAGGCCGCGGGGAATCTGCCACTCGTTCTTGGCGATGACGAGAGTGACGGCATCATGGCCGCGCCGCACCTCGATCTTCACGATGCGGTCCATGTCCTCCCCGGCAAAGCTGGCGATGGCGCCGCACAGGGGCACGCCGCGCTGCGACGTGCCCGAATAGAAGCGCCAGGTCTGCACCGGCGCCGCCAGGGTGCCATCGGCGGCGAAAGCGGAGTCGGGCGTGATCGGCGTGGTTGGCGCCGACGGCACGGATCCGGTGCGGGCCTGCGGGGCGACGATCCGGTCCAGGTGCAGATCGTCACCATGTGGATCGACGGCCACGGCCGACACGGAGATGCCGAGGCTGGCGACCGCCCCCAAAAGCGACAGCAGCAGCAGCAAGCGCATTCGTTGTCCCTGCGGTATGCAATCGATATGTTAAGCAATTACGTTGCACAAACTCACGGACCTGTCATCCCCCGTTCGGGGAGGGAGGGCGGGGGGATTCAAATTTCGAAACAATAACAAAACCGGGCGCCGCCGCCGGGTCGATGCTGCAATGCAGCATAGAGGCCGGTTTGCGCGGCAAGGACCAGATGCGCAGGCCACCCGCGCTGCCGGTGCCGCACGGGTGGTATCCTTTTGTCGCGGGGCGGGATTGAAATAATCGCATGGCGCGCCGGGCGTATGCGCAAAGCGGAATATATTGCGATGGACCGGGCGAGGCCGCAGACGCGCCCCGCCCCGCGTCACATTGGGGTGAGCGCACGGCATCGCGCCCACGCGGCCCAGCGCCGCGCGTTAGCGTCACGCCCGTTTCCACCGCCTCCGGTTGCACACGGACCCACTGCATGCCCCTTCGCACGCGGCGCCATGCCGCCACTAGCCTGCTCGTCCCCATGCTGTTCGCGCTCGCGCTGCTCGCGCCCGCGTTGCGTCCGGTGTCCGCCCGCGCCGAGGTGCCGGCGGCGCGGCTGGCGACGCTGGCGCGCGGGGTCAATTTCACCAACTGGTTCCGTTATCCGGCGCGGCGGGACGATGCGTTCCTGCGGCACTATATCGACGACGACACGCTGGCGACGCTGCGCGGCGTCGGCTTCACCTTCGTCCGCCTTGCGGTGCAGCCCGAGCTGATGCTGGGCCCCGGCGGGCGGCCCGATCCGCACCGGCTGGACCTGCTGACCGAGGCGGTGGCGCGCATCGAGCGGCAGCATCTCGGCGTCGTCATCGGCTGGCACCCGCAGACTTGGCACCTGG
>JAJZVE010000262.1 GCA_021845835.1 Pseudomonadota bacterium
TCAGCGCGCACCCCGACATCATCCTGAAGCTCGGCGTCAAGGACGTGCTGTTTCACACCCGCAGCCTGGGCTGGGTCGCCGATATCGATCTCTATCCGGATTTCGAGGATTTCAAAGCCCGGATGCCGCTGCACCTTGTTGGCGGCGGCATTCGGGTTCTCAAGCGGAATCGCGGCAATGGCGGCAACGGCGTGTGGAGCGTCCAGCTCGTCGACAGGTCGCATGACCGGCCGGGTGCTGACAGCCTGGTGCGGGTCGAGCACGCATGGCGCGGCAGTGTGCCGGAACAGATTCCGCTGAGGCGCTTCATCGAGCGCTGCCGGCCATACTTTGCCGGCACCGGCTGCATGATCGACCAGCCGTTTCAGCCGCGCCTGCCGGAGGGCATGATCCGCTGCTACATGGTAAGGGATCGGCTGGTCGGGTTTTCGCATCAATTCTCGCAGGGCCTCATGCCGGAGGGGTCGAGGGCCGAGGGAACACCGCCGGGGAAAGTCATGTTCGGGCCTGATGAGTCCCGGTTTCGGTCGCTCAGAAAAAAAATGGAACAGGACTGGCTACCGGCGTTGCCGCGGGTCCTCAACATCGATCCCGACGCTTTGCCGCTCATCTGGGACGCTGATTTCCTGTATGGGCCAGAAGATCGGGAGGGCGCCGACACGTATGTTCTCTGCGAAATCAATGCGAGTTGCGTGTTCCCGTTCCCCGACGAGGCGCCGCGGGCGGTCGCCGCCGCCTGCGCGCGGTTCTACACCTCCGGCCACAGATAGAACGCCGCCCCACCAGAGCGATAAATACGCCGCTCAGAACCTCGCCATACCGCTCAAACGAACCCAGGCTGACCCGCTGAAGTTCGACGGTCGAGGCCATGCAAAGCAGCACATAGGTCGCGATCGTGCTGATCGCGAACACGATGGCCATGACGACGATGACGTCGATGCCCAATTTGCCGGCGGCAAAGAAGGCCGGGATGCCTTCGACCATCGGCGACGAGCCGAGGATCAGCATCAGGGCAGTGCGCGACGACGTCTTCGGCCGGTGCTTATGCGGGGAGTCCACATGGTCGTGCTCGGCGAAGGCGGTGGCTTAGCGATGAAAATGCCCGCTGTGCTCGGTGGTGACCGTGACCGAAAAGCCGTGCGGTTCGGGTATTTCGTCGCGTGATTCCCAGTAGAGCCCGCGGTCGAGCATCAGGAATGCCTGGCGGCGATCGCCGTCCCTGAGGGTTTCGATTTCGACGGCGTCGGAAGCGACGCCTGTCAAACGGAACCGGGGCGGCACGCCGGCCTCGAAGATCGAGAAGGTCAGCATACCGTGACCGGCATCGATCGTTTGCTGCTCGGGTCCGTGGATCGCATCGGCAACCGCGGTCGACTCGTGGATGTGGCCATGGTGGTGGCTGTGACCGTGCGCGTGGCCATGACCCTCGCCATCGCGCATCTCGCGCCACGCGGAAATCGCAACCCAGCCGCTGAACGCGATCAAGGCGAGGCTGGCCGTGGTATCGACGAAGCTGCCGAACCGGACCGGACCGCGAAGGCGATGCCGGCCAGCCACACGGCCAGGCCAATCGCGAGGGTGGACAGGACATGGCCAGTCCCGGCCTGGAACGCGACGCGCGCGGTCTCGTTCCAGGTCCAGCCGCGCTGGCGCGCGATCAGGGCACTCGGCATCCGATGATCCGGTACGATGGTGTGCAGGACGCCGACACCGGCGACCCCCAGAATCAGCAACAGCGCTTCGCCGCTCATCGGCCGCTCGCCGCGATTCTTCTCATACCACGCTCTCGGATGCCGGAGCGCAGATGTGACCCGAGCCGCCATCCTCGACCTGGACGGTCGAATGGCCGATGCCGAACTTCTCCTTTAGCGTCTCGCAGGCCTCCCGCAGCAATCCGTCGTCGATCGTGGCGGCGCTCATCCGCAGCAAACCAGCTCGGACTTCCGGCGCCAGTTGAAGATGGCCGTGCCGCTCCATCGCTTCGACCAGGATCGGCGCCAGCACCCGAAGTCGCTTGCCACACACCCGATCCGATGCTTCCCACAGCACGATCAGCGCCTGGCGTTCCGCCTCCTTATATAAGACCCTATGTCCGTTTCTGCGTGATGGGTGGCTCGCCCTACACTGTGGGGCCGAGGGTTACTCGGACTGGCCGAGCCGATCCTCATCGCAGGAGGACGAGCCGTGGATCATCATACAGAGGTTTTTGTCGGGATCGATGTGGCAAAATCGCGCAATGCGATTGCGATTGCCGATGGCGAACGCGGAGGGGAAGTGCGATTTTTAGGCGAGGTCGATGCTGCACCTGCGGCGATGCGCCGGGTGGTGGAGCGGATCGCAGCCAAGCATGAGGTTGCACATTTCTGCTATGAAGCCGGACCGACCGGTTACGGTCTTTATCGGTTGATCACCGCCTTGGGTCATCACTGTGACGTGGTTGCACCGTCATTAATTCCGAAGAAACCTGGCGACAGGGTGAAGACCAACCGGCGCGATGCGGTAGGTTTGGCGAAGTTGCTTCGCGCGGGCGAGTTGACCCCGGTGTGGGTTCCTGATGAGGGCCATGAAGCGATGCGCGATCTGGTTCGTGCCCGTGCGGCAGCGGTCGAGACCCAGCGTGTTCACCGCCAGCAGGTGAATGCGTTCATGTTGAAGCATGGGCGCATTTTTCCACGCAAGACGGCGTGGGGGGCACGCCATTTCTGCTGGCTTCAGGAACAACGTTTCAGTCACCCTGCTCAGCAGATCGCATTGCAGGAACTGGTCGATGCGGTTCGAACATCGAAGGAACGTATCCAGCGCATCGAAGCAGCGATCGAGGAGTTCTTGCCGAACTGGACACTGGCCCCCGTGGTTTATGCGCTCCAGGCCCTGCGCGGTGTCGGGCTCATCGTCGCGGTGACATTCGCCTCGGAGATCGGCGATATACGCAGGTTCGATAACCCGCGTCAGCTGATGGGATATCTCGGTCTGGTGCCGAGCGAGCGTTCCACTGGCGACACCATCCGACGTGGTGGGATCACCAAGGCCGGCAATGGTCGGGTTCGGCATATGCTGGTGGAGAGCGCCTGGACCTACCGACACCCGCCCCGTGTGGGCAAGATGAAGCTATACCGCCTTGAAGAGACCACACCCAAGGTCCGTGAGATTGCCTGGAAAGCACAAAGCCGGTTGACCGCACGGTATCGGGCGCTCAGCGCCAAAGGTAAGAAGACAACCGTCGTATGCACGGCGATCGCACGCGAACTTGCCGGGTTCATGTGGGCGGTAGCCCGGGAGGCTCAGCCGGCCTGATGATTGTTGCGACTCCCGCGCACGGGCGGGGGCGGGATTACGGCAGGGGAATATCCGTCGAACGCTTTGTGGCCGGCATCACGCCGACGCCCGCTGTAAGATCGGATCAGCCCCGGACGCATAATCGGGAATGCGGTAACCAACCCGCGGATCAGAGCTTGATCACCGACGTCTCTCAGGTCCCGCCTCCACCTGTGCGCCGTTGTTATTGTCACCGCTGCTCAAGCGGGTGATGCCCCGCGACCGTACCCTTGAATTCGGACATCAGAGCGTTGTCCCGGCCGAGCCCCGGTCCGCCCCGCCGACCGCCCGGCACGCAGCAGACGCATCGCGTGCTTGCGATGCAGACCGCTCACCGCGGTGAATTCATCCAGGATCCGACCGCGTTCCTCGCGGCTGCTCGTGGCGTAACGCCCCGCCAGTGCCGCCAACAGTTCTTTCCGTGTCGCCATGCTGATCCGCCCCATCGCCGCCCCCAAGAGCACCATGCTCGGGAGCATCTTCGGTGAGGCAACGGGTCAGCCTTCGGGAGCATTTTTGGTGAGGCAATGCGCCAGCGCGATCATCGTCGCACCCTTGGCCATCGCCGCGCGCGACCGCCAGGCCAGAGCGAGCCCGACCACGCCCAGGCTAATCGCGAAATTCGCCGCATCGCCCAGAAAATCCAGTGCATCCGCCTGCAACGCCACCGAACCGGCGGCCAGCCCGGCGGCAATCTCAATCAGGAAGAAACCGGCATTGACGCCGAACGCGACCCATAACACACGTCGCCAGCCTGGTTCCATCACCGGCGTCGTCTCGCAATGATTGCAGCATCCTGCGGTCATGGAACCCCCTCGAAAGTTTGGATCGCACCGCCGATATGGACCCTGAAGCAACTAGAGGGTCAAATGATGGCCGCATCAACCCGCCCAAGATCGACCAGCACATCGGGAACGGCAACGTCGGCCATCGGCGCGTTTGCAGTTGGCGCCTTGGCGCGCGCGACCGCCACGACGGTGAAAACGGTACGATATTACGAACGGATCGGGCTGCTCCCGGCGCCGACGCGCACCCGGGGCAATTATCGTACCTACAGCCGCAGCCACCTCGAACGTCTGAGCTTCATCCGTCGCGCCCGCGACCTCGGATTTTCGCTGGACACCGTGCGCGCCCTGCTCGAACTTGCCGACCAGCCGGACCGGCCCTGCGCTGAAGTCGACGGCATCGCCAGCGCGCATCTGGCCGAGGTCGAACGCAAGATCGCCGACCTGACGCTGTTCGGCACCGAACTTCGCCAGATCATCGGCCAGTGCCGGCAAGGCACTGTCGCGAGCTGTCGGATCATCGAAGCGCTATCGCCCTCATGAGTGCTCCAGAATCCTGCGACGTCAAACCGGCAATGGCATGCAAGAGATTGTGACAACCACGATACGGACCGCCGAATATTTCTAATCCTTCGATCTTCTACGACGAGCCGATTTTGTTATTGCGTGATGATTTTCAGGCTCTCTATCTATGCCCGTTCTTATTCGTGAGCGGGATTGATGAGCGGGACGAAGATTCTCTGGGGCCAGATGTTGGGCGCGCTCTCTATGGTGCTGCTCGGCTGTTGGGCGGCGACGGAGTGGACCGCCTGGCGGCTTGGCTTTCAGCCGGCGCTCGGTGCGCCCTGGGTCCGTCTCGGTTCCATCCCGCTCTACCAGCCACAGCTCTTCTTCGCCTGGTGGTATCACTTCGACGCCTATGCCCCTGGCGTGTTCGCCAAGGGAGCGATGATCGCGTCCGCTGGCGGTCTTGGCGCGGCGCTGCTGGCGATCGCGGCTTCGGTGCTCCGCGCTCGGCAATCCCACCGCATCACCACCTATGGCTCCGCCCGGTGGGCGGATAAGCGCGATATCGCCGCCGCCGGGTTGTTCGGCGGTGCCGGTATCCAGCTCGGCCGGATGAGCGCGCACACGCTCCATCACGACGGGCCGGAGCACGTGCTGTGCTTCGCCCCCACCCGTTCGGGCAAGGGCGTCGGCCTAGTCGTGCCGACATTGCTGTCATGGACCGGCAGCGTGATCGTCCACGACATCAAAGGCGAGAACTGGACCCTGACCGCCGGCTGGCGTGCCCAGTTCAGCCACTGTCTGTTGTTCGACCCGACCAACCCGCGCTCCGCCGCCTACAACCCGCTGCTCGAAGTTCGCCGCGGCGAATCGGAGGTGCGGGATGTGCAGAACATCGCCGATGTGCTGGTCGATCCCGAGGGCGCGCTGGAGCGGCGCAACCATTGGGAGAAAACCAGCCACTCGCTCCTGGTCGGCGCGATCCTGCACGTGCTCTACGCCGAGCCGGACAAGACCCTGGCCGGTGTCGCCACCTTCCTCTCCGACCCGACGCGGCCGATCGAGCGGACGCTGCGCGCGATGATGACCACACCACATTTGGGTGTGGGCGGTGTTCATCCGGTCATCGCGCAATCGGCGCGTGAACTCCTGAACAAGTCCGAGAACGAGCGCTCGGGCGTGCTCAGCACGGCAATGTCGTTCCTCGGGCTGTACCGCGACCCGGTAGTGGCGAAAGTCACCGCGCATTCGGATTGGCGCATCGCCGATCTGGCCTCGGCGGAGCGGCCGATCTCGCTCTACCTCGTCGTGCCACCCTCGGACATCTCGCGCACCAAGCCGCTGATCCGTCTGGTGCTCAACCAGATCGGCCGGCGTCTTACCGAGACGCTCGATGATCCTAAGCGGCGCGCCGCCGGGGCAAACGCATCGCGGCTGCTCTTGATGCTCGACGAATTCCCGGCGCTCGGCAGGCTGAACTTCTTCGAGTCAGCATTGGCCTTCATGGCCGGCTATGGGATTCGCGCCTTCCTGATCGCCCAGTCGCTCAACCAGATCCAGAAAGCCTATGGCGAGCACGACGCGATCCTGGACAATTGCCATGTCCGGGTCTGCTTTGCGACCAACGACGAGCGGACCGCCAAACGCATCTCCGACGCCCTCGGCACTGCGACCGAACTTCGGGCGATGAAGAACTATGCCGGCCATCGGCTGGCACCATGGCTGTCGCATCTGATGGTCAGTCGCCAGGAGACGGCGCGACCGCTGCTAACGCCTGGCGAGGTGATGCAGCTGCCGCCGACCGACGAGATCGTCATGATCGCCGGGCTGCCGCCGATCCGGGCAAAGAAGCTGCGGTATTTCGAGGAACCGGCATTCCGGGACCGGATGCTGCCCGCGCCCATCCTGTCAGCGGACGGATACGGGGATTGTCCGCCATCGCGCGGGGACGACTGGACCGACATTGCTGGGATCGGAACCCACGGCTTCAAATCCAGCGACGCGGAC
>JAJZVE010000263.1 GCA_021845835.1 Pseudomonadota bacterium
CGCGCTGCGCCACCTTGCCGCTGCCCAGGGACAAGATCGCCGACGTGAACGAGTTGACCTTCCGCTTCCGACCCTAGCCCAGAGGGTGCCCCCCATGAGCCGACCGAACGAAACCCGACCGAACGAAAGCCGACCGGACGAAAGCCGACCGGACGAAAGCATGCGCAACATCATCGCCACGCCGCTGCCGGCGCCGCTGATTCAGGTCGGCCGCCGCGGCCTGATCACCGGCTCGGCGGCGCTGCTGGCGGCGCCGCTGCTGTCCGCCCGGGCCCAGGCCGCCCAGGCGCCGGCCGCGCCCGGCGGGCCGAGCGCGGTGATCGACGTGGACCGCGCCCGCACCGAACCGATCCCGATCGCGATCCCGCCGCTGTCCGGCTCGGGCGACGGCAGCAGCGATCGGCTCGGCAGCGACATCGCCGGCGTCATCACCAACAATCTCGCCCGTTGCGGCCTGTTCCGGCCGATCGCCGGCGCCACCGCGCTGGCCGGGCCGGGCACCGGCGACGTGCCGAACTTCGCCACCTGGAAGGCCTCCGGCGCGCAGGCGCTGGTGACCGGCAAGGTCGAAAGCCAGGGCAGCGACAAGGTGCGCGTCGAGTTCCGGCTGTGGGACATCCTGCCCCAGCAGCAGATCCAGGGCACCGCCTACACCACCACGCGGTCCAACTGGCGCCGCATCGCGCACATCATTTCCGACGTGATCTACGAGCGGCTGCTCGGCGAGAAGGGATATTTCGATACCCGCATCGTCTATATCGCCAATTCCGGGCCGCGCGGGCGGCGGATCAAGCGGCTCGCCATCATGGACCAGGACGGCGAGAACAACCGCTTCCTGACCGACGGCCGGTCGATGGCGCTGACGCCGCGGTTCCATCCGACCAAGGACGAGATCGCGTTCATGTCGTATGCGAACAATCGTCCGCGCGTGTATCTGTTCGACCTTGGCACCGGCCGGCAGAGCATCCTGGGCGATTTCCGCGGCATCACGCTCTCGCCGCGCTTCAGCCCGGACGGCAGCAGCGTGGTGATGGCGGAAACCGACGATTCCGGCTCCAGCATCTATGTCGTGCAGCTCGGCAGCCACGCCTCGCGCCGGCTGACCGATTCGGGGGCGATCGATGTCTCGCCGTGCTTCAGCCCGGACGGCACGCAGATCGTGTTCAACTCCGACCGCGACGGCGACCAGCAGCTTTATGTCATGGGCGCCGACGGCAGCGGGGCGCGGCGGATCAGCTTCGGCCAGGGGCGCTACGCGACGCCGGTCTGGTCGCCGCGCGGCGACCTGATCGCCTTCACGCGCATCAGCGGCAACACCTTCGCCATCGGGGTGATGCACCCCGACGGGACCGGGGAGCGCATCCTGTCGGAAAGCTGGTACGTGGAAGGCCCCACCTTCTGCCCGAACGGGCGCGTGCTGATGTTCTGGCGGGAAGGGCAGGGCCGCGGTGGCGGTTCGCGACTCGTTTCGATCGATATTACCGGCTTTAACGAGCGGGAGATCACCACGCCCACCGACGCCTCCGATCCGGCGTGGTCGCCCCTGTTGTCTTGAGCGCAACAGTGCTACATCCGTTGCGGTGAACAGGGGCGGCATGCAGCGGGGGGATGGAACTACTTCTTGACCAGCTTTATTTCGCCGGGGTAAGCCGCTGCGGCGTCACGCGAGCGTCAGCCGCTTGCGCCCGTCGCCGGCCCCGCTTGGCCGATCCGTCTCACCCGGCAGCTCCGCGGGCTGCCACCGCCGGCTGTGTTCGCTCGGATATCTTCCAGGGAAGTACGTGAAATGAACCTCAAGATTGTGGGCGCCCTTTCCGCTCTGGTGCTGCTCAGCGCCTGCGCCCAAAAGAAGGCCGAAACTGCCGCTGCCACCGGCACCGGCAACACCGTTGCCGCCCCGTCGATCGCGCCGGGCAGCGAGGAAGATCTGGCGAAGAACGTGGGCGACCGCGTGTTCTTCGCGTTCAACAAGTCCTCGCTGAACAGCGACGACAAGGGCACCCTCGACCGTCAGGCCGCGTGGCTCGCCAAGTATCCGAACGTGAACGTGCAGGTCGCCGGCAACTGCGACGAGCGCGGCACCGAGGAATACAACATCGCGCTCGGCCAGCGCCGCGCCAACGCCGCCCGCGACTACCTGGTGGCCAAGGGCACCGCGAAGTCGCGCATCACCACCATCAGCTACGGCAAGGATCGCCCGCAGCCGGACGCGCTCGGCCACACCGAGGCGGACTGGGCGAAGAACCGCAACGCCATCACCTCGGTGAAGTAACGCCGCGGTTGGAAGGCGCCGGCCGGCAAGGCCGGGCGTACACGACCCGCATGGGACGGAAGCCGGCGGCTCCTTCGGGAGCCGCCGTTTTCGTCTGTACTTTGTCCGCTGCGCCGGCTCGCCTACAACGCGCTGTGGCCCGCCGGCGGGCCGCCGAGGAGGGACAAGAAGAATGCGACTGCACCTGGCTGGTTGTCTGGTTCTGCTGTGCGCGTTGGCCATCCCGCCGGCCGCGCGCGCGCAGATGGAGAGCCGTGAAGGCATTGCGCTGCAGAACCAGATCCTGGAACTGCGCCAGGAGCTCGATTCGCTGCGTCAACAGGGCGCGCGCGCCGGGGGCGGCGGCGGTGCCTCCTCGCTGGGCGGAGCCTATCGGCCGACGCCGCTGACGCCGCCCGCCGCCGGCGGCGGTGACCTGCAGGCGCAACTGCTCGACCGCGTGCAGCGGCTGGAGGAGGCGGTGCGCGACCTGCGCGGGCAGGTGGACGACGCCAACAACACGCGGCAGCAGCAATATGACCAGTTGAACAAGAAGATCGACGACCTGGCCTTCCGCCTCGGCGTCGCCCCGGCCGGTGCTGCTGGTGCTGGTGCTGGTGCTGGTGCTGCCGGTGCCGGTGCCGGCGCCGCCGCCGGCGCGGCAGGGGCCACCGGCGGCCTGCCCGCCATGCGCGAGGCGCCGCCCGCTGCCGGGCAACGGACCGCCGGCGGGACGCTGCCGACGCCGCCGGCGCCGGGTGCGCCGATGGCCCTGACACCCCCGGCCGCCGCGCCGGCTGCGGCGCCGGCCGCTCACCGCACGCCGGAGCTGATCCTGAAGGAAGGCCATGCGGCGCTGGCCCGGCGCGACTATGCCGCGGCCGAGGCGGACGCCAAGCAGGTACTGGCCAACGGCAAGGGGCCGCGCGCGACCGACGCGCAGTTCCTGCTGGCGCAGGCGCTGGCCGGCAAGCGTGACTATTCCGCCGCCGCCGTCGCCTATGACGATGCCTATAACCGCAGCCGCACCGGGGTGCATGCGCAGGACAGCCTGCTCGGTCTCGCCCATGCCCTGACCGCGATCAACGAGAAGCGGGCCGCCTGCGCGACGCTCGACAAGCTGCGCGCCGAGTTCCCGACCCCGCGCAGCGACCTGCGCGAGCCGATCGCGCGCGCGCGGCACAGTGCGGGCTGCCGCTGACCGCGGCGCCGCTGGACGCCGCCGGCTTCGCGGCGCTGCTCGCTCTGCTCGGGCCGTTCGAGCCCGCGCCGCGCCTCGCCGTCGCCGTCTCCGGCGGTGCCGACAGCCTTGCGCTGGCGTTGCTGGCCGATGGCTGGGCGCGCGCGCGCGGCGGGACGGTGCGGGGGCTGATCGTGGATCACGGGCTGCGCCCCGAGTCGGCGGCCGAGGCGGCGCTGACCCGCGCGCGGCTGGCCGGGCGCGGCATCGCGGCGCAGGTGCTGACACTGACCGGCCTTGCCCGTGGCCCGGCGCTGGCCGCTCGCGCGCGGGCGGCACGCTACGCGGCGCTCGGCGCCGCCTGCGCCGCGGCGGGGATCGTGCACCTGCTGCTTGGCCATCACGCCGCCGACCAGGCCGAGACGCTGGCCATGCGCCGCCTCGGCGGCAGCGGGCCGGACGGGCGCGCCGCCATGCCGTGCATCGCCGAGACGCCCCAGGTCCGGCTGCTGCGGCCGCTGCTGGCGATCCCGAAGGCGCGGCTGCGGGCGACGCTGCAGGCGGCCGGGCTGGATTGGGTGGAGGATCCGTCCAACGCCGACCCGGCGACGCTGCGCGCCCGGCTGCGCAGCGACCCGGATGGCACGGCTTCCGCCACCGGCGCGGCCCTGGCCGCGACGGCAGCCTCCGGCGCGGCGCGGGCCTGGGCGGAGCGGGCGCGCGCCGCCGTGCTGGCGCGGCGCGTGCGCCTTTATCCTGCGGGATATGCGCTGCTCACACCCGGTCCGATTCCGGCGGCGGCCCTGGCTTCGGTGCTGCGCGCGGTGGCCGGGGCCGACTGGGCGCCCGCCCCGGCGCAGGTGGCGCGGCTCGCCGCACGGCCGCAGGCGGCGACGCTGGGCGGGGTGCGGCTGCTGCCGGCAGGGCGCCTGTCGGCGGGCGACTGGCTGGTGGTGCGGGAGGAAGCGGCGATGGCCGCGCCGATTCCGGCGCGTCCCGGCGCGACCTGGGACGGCCGGTTCCGCATTCGCCATGCCCCCGCCACGGAAGAAGGGCTGTGGCTCGGCGCGCTGGCGGACGATGCCGCCCGGCTGCGGCGGCACGCCGCCCTGCCATCGGCGGTGCTGCGGACGCTTCCGGCACTCCGGCGGAACGGGATGCTGGTGGCGGTGCCGGTTTTGCGTTACTCTGATCAGTCATGGAGCGGAGTCTGTGATCTGCAGTTCGCCCCGCCTTCGCCCGCCTGCGGCGCCGCCTTCGCGCCCCCGGCGATCGATGCATGGGCACCGCAATGAAGCCCCGGGGATGCGAAAGCCCCCGGAGCACCCTATGTTGATGCCATCGCGGCAACGCGCAGCCGCGTTGCCGTCGGGGCCAAAAGCTGGCGCAGGCATCGCATCCGATGCCATGATGCAGAATCTATCGACGCGGGGCGTCGCGCGAGAGGACAGAACGGCCGCATTCGGCCAGGGAACACGATGAGCAATTTCGGCCGCAATCTTGCCCTGTGGGTGATTATCGCACTGCTGCTGGTGGTGCTGTTCAACCTGTTCCAGCCCGGCGCGGGGCGCAATGCGGACGCGCAGATCGCCTATTCCGACTTCATCGGCGAGGTGAATGCCGGCCGCGTGCGCGAGGTGGCGATCCAGGGCCGTACCATCACCGGGCACCTGGCCGACAACCGCACCTTCCAGACCTACGCGCCGGAGGACGCCTCCCTCAGCCAGCGGCTGATCGACAAGGGCGTGCGCGTCATCGCCAAGCCGGAAGAGAGCGACGTGCCGCCGCTGCTGCACATCCTGCTCAACTGGTTCCCGATGCTGCTGCTGATCGGCGTCTGGGTGTTCTTTATGCGCCAGATGCAGGCCGGCGGCGGCCGGGCGATGGGCTTCGGGAAATCGCGCGCCCGGATGCTGACCGAGAAGCAGGGGCGCGTCACCTTCGACGACGTGGCCGGCATCGACGAGGCCAAGGGCGAGTTGCAGGAAATCGTCGAGTTCCTGAAGGACCCGCAGAAATTCCAGCGCCTTGGCGGCAAGATCCCCAAGGGCGTGCTGCTGGTCGGCCCCCCCGGCACCGGCAAGACGCTGCTCGCCCGCGCCATCGCCGGCGAGGCGAACGTGCCGTTCTTCACCATTTCCGGCTCCGACTTCGTGGAGATGTTCGTCGGCGTCGGCGCCAGCCGGGTGCGCGACATGTTCGAGCAGGGCAAGAAGAACGCCCCCTGCATCATCTTCATCGACGAAATCGACGCGGTCGGCCGCCATCGCGGCGCCGGCCTCGGCGGCGGCAATGACGAGCGCGAGCAGACGCTGAACCAGATGCTCGTCGAGATGGACGGGTTCGAGAGTAACGAGGGTGTGATCCTGATCGCGGCGACCAACCGGCCCGACGTGCTGGACCCGGCGCTGCTGCGCCCCGGCCGCTTCGACCGGCAGGTGGTGGTGCCGAACCCGGACGTGAACGGCCGCGAGAAGATTCTCCGGGTTCACATGCGGAAGGTGCCGCTGGCATCCGATGTCGATCCCAAGACCATCGCGCGCGGCACCCCGGGCTTCTCCGGCGCCGACCTTGCCAATCTTGTGAACGAGGCGGCGCTGCTCGCGGCCCGTATCGGCAAGCGCGTCGTCGCCATGGCCGAGTTCGAGAACGCCAAGGACAAGGTGATGATGGGCGCCGAGCGCCGGTCCCTGGTGATGAGCGAGGCGGAGAAGCGCATGACCGCCTATCACGAAGGCGGCCACGCGCTCTGCGCCCTGCACGAGCCGGAATGCGACCCGGTCCACAAGGCCACGATCATCCCGCGCGGCCGGGCGCTCGGGCTGGTGATGAGCCTGCCGGAAGGCGACCGCTACTCCAAAAGCAAGTCGAAGCTGCTGGCCGAGCTGACCATGGCGATGGGCGGCCGCGCGGCGGAGGAGATCATCTTCGGCAACGACAAGGTCTCCACCGGCGCCGGCGGCGACATCAAGGCGGCGACCGACCAGGCGCGGCGCATGGTCACCGAATGGGGCATGAGCGACAAGCTCGGCATGATCGCCTATGGCGACAACAGCCAGGAAGTGTTCCTCGGCCACTCGGTGACGCAGAACAAGAACGTCTCCGAGGCCACGGCGCGCGAGATCGATGCCGAGATCAAGGA
>JAJZVE010000264.1 GCA_021845835.1 Pseudomonadota bacterium
GCGCGCGCGGCGGCGGTGCGGCCGCAGGCGGCGGCGTGATGGCGGCGTGGCTTTCCGCGCTGCACGCGCTTACCGAGGCGGGCCAGCCTGCGGTGCTGGTGACGCTGCTGGCGGCGCGCGGATCGACGCCGCGCGAGGCGGGCTGCAAAATGGTGGTGACGGCGGATTCGACCGTCGGCACGATCGGCGGCGGCAACCTGGAATTCCAGAGCATTGCCGAGGCACGCAGCCTGCTGGTGGGCGGGGCGTCCACGCCGGTGGAGCGGAAGTTTTCGCTGGGCCCCGTGCTCGGCCAGTGCTGCGGCGGGCACGCGCGGGTGCTGTTCGAGGCGGTGCGGCCCGCAGCGTGGCGGATCGCGCTGTTCGGTGCCGGCCATGTCGGGCGGGCGCTGGTCTCGCTGCTCGCCGCGCTCGACTGCCGCGTCACCTGGATCGACGCGCGGGCAGACGCATTCCCACCTGAACTGCCGGCGAATGTCGAGCGCCGCCTCGATGAGCGTCCGATGCAGGCGGTGGCGGCGCTGCCGGCGGGCACGCAGGTGCTGGTGATGACGCACGAGCATGCCCTCGATTACCAGATCGTTACGGCGGCGCTGGAGCGGGCCGCTCTGCCTTTCGTGGGCCTGATCGGGTCGGCGACCAAGCGCGCGCGCTTCGTATCAGCCATGGAACGGCAAGGCCTGGCGCCGGAGGCGATTGGGCGGCTGGTGTGTCCGATCGGCGTGCCCGGCGCGGGCGGCAAGGCGCCGGCCGAGATTGCCATTGCGGTGGCTGCGCAATTGCTGCAAATCCGGGATGCGTTGGCGCCGGTTGCGTCCACGTCGCGTGCCGGCCGCGACGAACGGGAACAGCACGACGAATTCGCCGAGGACTCCGCATCGCGATGACCCCAGAAGACCTGATGCGCCGCGCTGTGGCCCTGTCGATGGAAAAGATGCAGGCCGGCAGCGGCGGTCCGTTCGGCGCCGTGGTCGCGCGCAACGGCGAGATCGTTGCCGAGGGCTGGAACCAGGTCACATCCGCGGCCGATCCGACGGCGCATGCCGAAGTGGTGGCGATCCGCCGCGCCTGCCAGGCGCTCGGCCGTTTCGATCTCGGCGACTGCGAGATTTACACAAGCTGCGAACCCTGTCCCATGTGTCTCGGCGCGATCTACTGGGCGCGGCTGCAGCGCATCTGGTTCGGCAACGACCGCAGCGACGCGGCGGCGATCGGCTTCGACGACGATTTCCTGTATCGCGAAATCCCGCTGCCGCTGGACCAGCGCAGCGTGCCGACGCAGCGCCTGCTGGGCGACGAAGCGCGCGCCGCCTTCGACGCCTGGGAGCGCAAGCCGGACAAGGTGGCGTACTGACATGGATGCGCTGGCCCCGCCGCCGCGGCTGCAGCTTTCGGGTATCACCAGGCGCTATGCGGCGGTGACGGCGAACCGCGACGTGAGCCTGAGCGTGGGGGCGGGCGAAATCCATGCGCTGCTGGGCGAGAACGGCGCCGGCAAGAGCACGCTGGTGAAGATCATCTACGGTGTCGTGCGACCCGACGAGGGCGAGATCGCCTGGGAAGGCAAGCCGGTCGCCATCGCCGATCCGAACGCGGCGCGCGCGCTCGGCATCGGCATGGTGTTTCAGCATTTCTCGCTGTTCGAGAGCCTGACGGTGGCGGAGAACATCGCGCTCGGCCTGGCCGCGCGCGAGGGGATCGGCGAACTCACGACACGGATCGCGGAGATTTCGCGCCGCTACGGGCTGGCGGTGACGCCAACACGGCACGTGCATCACCTGTCGGTCGGCGAGCGGCAGCGCGTGGAAATCGTGCGCTGCCTGCTGCAATCGCCGCGCCTGCTGATCATGGACGAACCTACATCGGTGCTGACGCCGCAGGAGGCGCACGGCCTGTTCGACGTGCTGCGCCGGCTGGCGGCGGAGGGCTGCAGCATCCTCTACATCAGCCACAAGCTGGAGGAGATCAAGGCGCTGTGCGAGCGCGCCACGGTGCTGCGCGGCGGCCGCGTGGTGGGCGAATGCGACCCGCGCATCGCGACCGAACGGGAGATGGCGGAGATGATGATCGGCGGCGCGTTGCCGGTCGCGCATCGCCCGGCGCCGCTGCAGGAGGGCCGCGCCTCGCTGGTGGTGGAACGGCTGTCGCTGCCGGCGGACGAGCCGTTCGGCACGCATCTGCGCGACATTTCGCTGACGCTGCGCGACGGCGAGATTCTCGGCATCGCCGGCGTGGCGGGCAACGGGCAGAAGGAACTGCTGGCGGTGCTGTCGGGGGAGCGGCGCGCGCCCGACGCCAATGCCGTGCGCATCGCCGACCGGCCGGCCGGGCTGCTCGGACCGGCGGCGCGGCGGCGCCTCGGCCTCGCCTTCATCCCGGAGGAGCGGCTGGGGCGTGGCGCGGTGGCGGAGTTTCCGCTCACCGAGAATGCGCTGCTGACGGCGTATCAGCACGGCGGCTTCGTGCGCGGCGGGCTGGTGCGCTACGGCGCGGTGCAGAGCTTTGCCCGCGAGATCATCGGGCGGTTCCGCGTGGTGGCGGCCGGGACGGATGCGGCCGGCAGCAGCCTGTCCGGCGGCAACATGCAGAAGTTCATCGTCGGGCGCGAGGTCGGCACCAATCCGCGGGTGCTGCTGGCGGCGCATCCGACCTGGGGCGTGGATATCGGCGCGGCGCTGGCGATCCGTCAGGCGCTGATGGACCTTGCCGCCGGCGGCAGCGGCGTGCTGGTGGTTTCCGAAGACCTCGCCGAGCTGTTCGAGATTTCGGATTATATCGCGGTGCTGTCCGGCGGGCGCCTGTCGCCGCCGCGGCGCACGCGCGAAACCACGGTGGAGGAAGTGGGGCTGCTGATGGGCGGACGCATGGCGGCGGGCGCAGCGTCGCACGCGGCAAGGGGCGTGGTCGATGCGGCTTAGCCTGCAGCCGCGCGCGCGGCCGGCCCGCCTGATGGTGTGGCTGTCGCCGGTGATCGCGGCGGTGCTGTCGGTGATCGGCGTCACCATCCTGTTCGCCGTGCTCGGGCGCAACCCGGTGGAGGCGCTGTACACGCTGTTCGTGGCGCCGCTCGCCAACCTGGAGGGGCTGGCGGAACTCGGGCTGAAGGCGACGCCGCTGCTGCTGTGCGCGGTCGGCATTGCGATCGGCGTGCGCGCCGATGTGTGGAACATCGGCGCCGAAGGCCAGTTCACGCTCGGCGCCATCGTTGGCAGCGGCGTCGCGCTCGCCTATGGCGGGCAGGACCATTGGTGGATCATTCCCGCGCTGCTGCTGGCGGGGATCGGGGGCGGCATGGCGTGGGCGGCGATCCCTGCGCTGCTGCGCACGCGCTTCAACGCGCACGAAATCCTGACCACGCTGATGCTGGCGTACGTGTCCATCCAGTTGCTCGGCTATCTCGTGCATGGGCCGTGGAAGGATCCGGAGGGCTACAGCTTCCCGCAGACGAGGCAGTTCGAGGCGGACGCGACGCTGCCGGTGCTGATCGAAGGGACGCGGCTGCATATCGGCGCGCTGCTGGCGCTGCTGTCGGTGCCGCTCGGCAGCATCCTGCTCGGCCGCACGCTGATGGGGTTTCGCATCCGCACCGTCGGCGCGGCACCGGCGGCGGCGCGCTACGCCGGGTTCAGCCGCAACGCGACCGTGTGGTTCTGCCTGCTGTTCAGCGGCGGCCTCGCGGGCCTCGCCGGCATTTGCGAGATCGCCGGCGGCAACGGGCAGCTCACGCCGACCATCTCGCCCGGCTACGGCTTCGCGGCGATCATCGTGGCGTTCCTCGGCCGGCTCAATCCGGTCGGCATCCTGTTCGCGTCGCTGCTGATGGCGCTGCTGTATCTTGGCGGCGAGGGGCTGCAGGTGTCGATGCAACTGCCGATCGCCGTCACCGGCACGGTGCAGGGCATGCTGCTGTTCTTTCTGCTCGCCGCCGACGTGCTCATCAACTACCGGCTGCGCATCCTGCCGGCGCGCGCGGGGGCGGTGCATCATGCATGAGCTGGAAATCCTTCTCGCCGTCGCGGTGGCGACGCTGCGCGCGGCGACGCCGCTGTTGCTGGCCGGGTTTGGCGAGCTGATCACCGAACGCTCCGGCGTGCTCAATCTCGGCGTCGAGGGCATGATGCTGGTCGGTGCCGCCTTCGGCTTCATCGGCACGATGCTGACCGGCAGCCTGCTGGTCGGCTTCATCGTCGCCATGATCGCGGGGGCGGCGCTGGCGCTGGTGTTCGGCGCGCTGACGCTGACGCTGATGGCGAACCAGGTGGCGACCGGCCTCGCGCTGACCATCTTCGGCGTCGGCTTTTCCGCGCTGGTCGGCGTCAAGTGGGTTGGCACGCCGCTCGCCGGGCTTGCCAGCGCGATCTGGCCGCATCTGAGCAGCGCCTCGCCGCTGGTGCAGCAACTGATGCTGCTCGATCCGGTGGTGTGGATTGCGGTGCTGGTGCCGTTCGCCGCGCATCGCTTCATCTATCGCACGCGCGCCGGCCTGATCCTGCGCGCGGTCGGCGAGAGCCACGATGTTGCGCACGCGCTCGGCTATTCGGTGCTGCGCATCCGCTATCTCGCGGTGCTGTTCGGCGGCGCGATGAGCGGGCTGGCCGGCGCCTATCTGTCGCTGTCCTACACGCCGATGTGGGCGGAGAACATGGTCGCCGGGCGCGGCTGGATCGCCCTGGCGCTGGTGGTGTTCTCGACCTGGAAGCCGGCCTGGCTGGCGCTCGGCGCGCTGCTGTTCGGCCTCGTCACCATCGCGCAGTTCCAGGCCGAGGCGCTTGGGGTCGCGATCTCGCCGAACCTGCTGGCGATGCTGCCGTATCTGGCAACGGTCGTGGTGCTGGTGCTGATCTCGCGCGATGCCACGAGGCTGAAGCTGAACGCGCCGGCCGCGCTGGGCCGCCCGTTCCACGCCACCGCATGACTGCCGGGCCGCTCTGGATCAGGGATCCGCTGGCGATCCTGGCCGACGATGCGGCGCGCGGCGTCGTGGTCCAGGACGGGCGGATCGTCGAACTGGTGCCCGCCGGCGGCGCGCCGGCAACGCCGGACGTGGCCGCCTTCGACGCCGGGGCGCATGTCGTGATCCCCGGCCTGATCAACACGCATCACCACTTCTACCAGACATTGACGCGCGCCGCGCCGGCGGCGCTGGACCGCGCGCTGTTCGGCTGGCTCGACGCGCTCTATCCGATCTGGGCGCGGCTGACGCCGGCGGCGCTGGACAGCGCCGTCACCGTCGCGATGGCGGAGCTGCTGCTGTCCGGCTGCACCACGACCACGGACCATCACTACGTTTTTCCCGCCGGGCTGGAGGGCGCGATCGACATCGAGGTCGCGGTGGCGCGGCGGCTCGGCCTGCGCGCCGTGTTCACGCGCGGTTCCATGAACCTCTCGCAGCGCGACGGCGGCCTGCCGCCCGATGCAGTGGTGCAGGATGAAGACGCGATTCTGGCCGACAGCGCGCGGCTGATCGACGCGCATCACGACCCGCGCCCGCATGCGCAGATCCAGATCGCGCTCGCGCCGTGCTCGCCGTTCAGCGTCACGCGCTCGCTGATGCGCTCGACCGCGGAGCTGGCCGCGCGGCGCGGCGTGCGGCTGCACACGCATCTGGCGGAAACCGAGGACGAGACAGCGTTCTGTCTGGCGCGCTTCAACTGCCGCCCGCTGGACTACCTGGAGGATGTCGGCTGGCTGCACGATCGCGTGTGGCTTGCGCACGGCGTGCATTTCGACGCGGCGGAGATCGCGCGGCTGGCGCGCGCCGGGGTCGGTGTCACGCATTGCCCGTGCAGCAACCAGATGCTCGGTTCCGGTCATTGCCCGGTTTGCGACATGGAAGCGGCCGGCTTGCGGGTCGGCCTCGGCGTCGATGGCTCGGCGTCCAACAACGCTTCCAATCTCATGCAGGAAGTGCGCGCAGCGTTCCTGCTGCAACGCCACCGCTACGGTGTCGCCCGCGTCAGCCACCGTGACGCGCTGCGCTGGGCAACCGAGGGGTCCGCCGCCTGCATCGGGCGGCCCGAACTCGGCCGCATCGCGCCCGGCGCCGCCGCCGATCTGGCGCTGTTCAGGCTGGATCGCGACCTGCGCTTTGCCGGCGCACAGGATCCGCTCGCGGCCCTGGTGCTGTGCGGCGCCGATCGCGCGGATTGCGTGATGGTGGGCGGGCGCTGGGTGGTGCAGGACGGCGCCATCCCCGGCCTCGACATTCCGGCACTGATCGCGCGGCAGGCGCGCCAGGCCGCGACGCTTTTGGCGGATCGCGGCGCGTCCTCTATCCTGCCGCACCACTGACCCCAGGGAGGTATGCATGCAACGACGCCCGCTCGGCCGCTCCGGCCTTTCCACCGCGCCGATCGTGTTCGGCGGCAACGTGTTCGGCTGGACCGCCGATGCGGCGACGTCCTTCGCCCTGCTCGACGCCTTCGTCGATGCCGGCTTCAACTGCATCGACACCGCCGATTCCTATTCGCGCTGGGCGCCCGGCCACCAGGGCGGCGAGTCGGAAACCGTGATCGGCAACTGGCTCAAGCGTCGCGGCCGGCGCGACGATGTC
>JAJZVE010000265.1 GCA_021845835.1 Pseudomonadota bacterium
TGCGGTGCCGGTGACGTAGAGCAGCCGTCCGGCCTGCGGCGTGGACACCAGCAGCATGTCGCCGGCGGCCAGCATGTCGGCGGCAGGATCGAAGAAGCCCGGCGCCGTCACCTCCTCCGCCGAGGCCGGCGGCACCAGCGCGGCCGCGAGCGTCGGCAGATGGGCACGGTAGTGCCAGAGCGTGAACCCCTGCGCATAGGCCAGCACGGACAGGTTGCGGATCGCAAACGCCATCGACGGCTCCTTGGAAAAAGAAAAAGGCCGCTCGCGCGAAGCGCGGGCGGCCGGGTCAGTTTGCTCTCAGGGAGGAAACACAGCGGCGAGGATACACCTCGGCCGCCGACGAGCCTGATTTAGCGTCCGCTCACGGCCTTGTCAATGACTATTTTCCTAGATGCGTAAGCGTCGGCAATGATTCCGCGCACGCGCAGAGGCCAGTCCAGCAGGTCCATCGCCTCGGCCCACAAGCGGGCTTCGCGGCGCTCGGCCGGCAGCCGCCCGTCCGGCGGCATGCCGCGCTCGCCCCAGGTCCGCAGCACGCGGGCATGCGCGAGGTCGATGCGCTTGCGGCGGTACAGCCCGTCCAGGCACAGGATCACATCGTCCGGCTCGCACGGCCGCGGCACGCCGCCGCCGGGGCGGCTGGCGCCGGCGTGGCGCGCCAGCAGCGCCGCCATCGTCCACAGCCACGCCTGCTCGGCGTTGCGGAACGGCTCCGTCGGGACGGAACGGACCGGCTTGCGCTCGGCCTCGCCGGGGTGAGGGAACGCGCGCGCACACAGCATATCGATCTCCTCCCAGAACCAGAACGGAACACGAACACTGAACCACGCCCGGCCCCGGCGGGGCAAGCGATTTTCCGCAAAATTTCCTATCGCAAGGCATCGAATCCTGGCATCGTATCGATGGCGTCGAGTCGTGGCGCCGGCAGGGGGCCGATGAAGCACGAGGACATCTGGCGTGCGCTGGATACGCTCGCCGCCGAGCATGGCATGTCCACCTCGGGCCTGGCGCGCCGCGCCGGGCTCGATGCGACCACGTTCAACCCCTCCAAGCGGCGCATGCCGGACGGGCGCGCGCGCTGGCCGTCCACCGAGAGCCTGGCGAAGGTACTGCAGGCGACGGGCACCGAACTGGCGCAGTTCACGGCGCTGGTGACGGGCGCGCGCGCGCTGCCGGCGGGGGGTGCGCGGCCGGCGCGGCGCATTCCGCTGATCGGCTTCGCGCAGGCCGGCGGCGCCGGGTTCTTCGACGACGGCGGCTATCCGGTCGGCGGCAGTTGGGACGAAGTGAGCCTGCCGGAAATCGCCGACCCCAACGCCTACGCTTTGGAAATCGCCGGCGAGTCGATGGAGCCGGTGTTCCGCGACGGCGACTTCGTCATCGTCTCGCCGGCCGCGCCGATCCGCCGCGGCGACCGCGTGGTGGTGCGCACGCGCCAGGGCGAGGTCATGGCCAAACAGTTGCAGCGCCGCTCCGCCCGCCGGGTCGAGCTGCTCAGCTTCAACCCGGCGCACCCGAGCTACACGTTCGACCTCGCCGAGATCGCCTGGATCCACCGCATCGTCTGGGCCAGCCAGTAGCCGCTCCGGCCGGTCACACCAGCAGCCGCTTGAGATCGATGAACAGCCTGCCCTCGAACTGGCTGCGCAGCGCCGCCCACGACGCGACATCGCCGGCAATGCCGTCGTACACCTCGCGCGGCACGCTCAGCGCCGCGATCGTCCGCTCCGTCTCCGTCTCGATCCAGGCGAAGCGCAGCGTGTCGTCGTCCCCGCCGGTCAGACGCAGTTCGGTCTGGTCGGCGAGCGGCGGGTTCGGCACGTCGCGCATGATGGCGATCTTCATCAGCTCCAGCGTCGTGTCGGCGAGGCCGAGGTCCGCGCAGAGCAGTTTCTCGCGCAGCGCCGGCCAGCCGAACACCACGCGCGACTGCAGCCCTTCGGCAAGGTCCTGGGCTGGCTTCGGCGCCCCCGCGCCGAAGGAATCGCGATAGAGTTGCCCGGCCTCTTGCTCCGCGTCGCGCCAGTTCGCCAGCGCCTCCGGCGGTTGGACGAGGATCCACTGGCTGCGCCCGAGATTGAGGAATGCCAGGTACGGCGACAGCCGCATCGGCGTGCCGCAGTTGGGGCACGGCTGAGCCTGGAACGAGCCGTCCAGGATCGCCTGCCGCAGGTCGGGGCGGACGTCGGCATTGACGCTGGCAACCAGTTCGACATCGGTTTCCGTCCCGCATTTCGGGCAGGTGCCGGTCGCCGTGTGGAAGATGGACATGGTCGTGCTCCTGAATGCGGGGGTTCAACGGGTGCCGACGAAGGCGCCACCCCACATGTAGTTGGCCGCCGCCTTGTCCACGGCCCCCGGTGGCTCCTGCTTCTTAAGCCAGGTCACGGCATAGAGTTCGGCGAACCATTCGCCCGGCGCGCGCCACTGGTAGCTGTTGGTGTAGGTGGAGGCACGTGAGGCCGTCAGATAGCTGTACCACACTCCCTTGGAGGACTCGGAATAGGCCCGTGGCCCGACTGCGACGGGACCGTTCCACCACGGCTGCTTTCCGGCGGTCACGCTGATGCAGCGATTGAGCAGCGGCCGCAGCGCGTCCTTGACTTCGTTGGCCGTCTTGGCTGGCCAGGTGATCTTTTCCTCCGTCAGCACTCTCGTTACCAGCCGCAGCACGACATTCTCGTCCACGCCATCCGGCAGGCCGGGGTTGCTCTTGAAGCCGTCGAGGAAGATCCGGGCCACTTCCGCCGTCGTGTGGGTCTCCCAGCCGCCGCAGCCGGACTTCCCGCGATTGGCACCCATGACGTTGAACTTGTTGTCCACCGAATGCCCGATCTCGTGCAGCGTGGTGACGTTGAAGGAATTGACCTGCACCTTCTTGCCGTCGACGGTGTAGGCTTCTTCCTTGTTCTCGCTGAAGCTGCCCATCTTGATCCGGGCTTCGACGCGGTTGTAGGAGCCGCCGCCCATATTCTTGTCGTACACGAGCTTCTTGAGCTTGTCGTGGCCGACATGCTCGGGCGGCACCTGGCTGAACATGTCGTACACTTTTTCCAGATGCGTGTTCGACATGCCGTCCGGGATCGTGATCGTCAGGTCGAACCGTTCCTGCAGCAGGCTTTTGAACACCGTCTGCCGCTTGTCGCTGTCGGAGTTGGCGGCGGCCAGCGCATCCTTCAGCAGCGCCACGCCCTTTGGTTCCAGCTTGCCAGCCTGCCAGCCGAGTTCTTCCACTTCCGTGAGCGTGTCGAGGTTCCTGACCGCGCCATCGAACTCGTTCCAACGCTCCGTCAGCTTCTTCTTGGTCTCTGTGTCGCTGACCGCGTTGATCGCCTCCAGCGCGCTCTTGCGGACCTCCTTGAGGCCGTCCTTGACGTCGTCCAGCGACTTGGCACGGGCGATACCGGTATCAACGATCTCTGTTTCGAGATGGTTGAGCTTTTCGATCATCGCGTCGAGCGCCCTGCCCGCTTCCGTGAAGTCCGGGCCGTCGAGCAGGCGTTGCAGCTTTTCGTCCTCTGCGGTGAACTTCTCCTTCGCCTCCAGCAGCCGCGCGGTGCTCGGGATCAGGTCGATCGCCCGCTGCCGCCGCCCGACGATGCCGTTGTAGCGCGACATGAATTCGGTCCGCGGCTTGTCCGCCTCCTCGATCTCGAGGCGCATCGTCTTGCCTGCTTCAATCGCCGCATTCAGGTGCTCCAGCGCCTTGGCGTAGTTCTTCTCCTCCTCCGCCTTGCTCATCGCCTCCAGCGACGTCGTCAGCTCTTCCCGCGCCTTGTTCACCTTTGGCGCCTCGGATTCGTGGTCGCGCAGGCTGACAAGCCCTTCGTAGTGCTGGCCGAGCAGCATCGCGTAGGCGGAATCGTCCTGGTTTTCCGGCTTCTGCTCCTCTTCCTCCGTCTCGCTCTCCAACGGGAGCTGCTGATCCTTGTTGCCCGACGATTTCTTCTCATCGTCCCGCAGCGACTTGCCGCGGGTACCGATCACCGCGCCGCTGCGCGGACGGCGGACTTCGGTGCCAAGCACGGCTCGCACCCACCTGTCCTTCGCCTCCTGGTCGCCCGAGACGCCAGTGCCTCCAGGCTGAAGCGTCGTCTGTTCGGACATCGCGATCCCCCCCTCACACCGTGCCGCGCCGCCCGAATCTTTTAGCGGAGGAACGTTGCAGGCTGCAACAAACTTACTCTCGCGGTTGTGAGTTTGGCGCGGGCGCGGGCCGGCGCCAGCATCGCCGCATGCGCGTGATCGCCCTCGCCCTGTTCGCCGCCCTCGCCGTCGCGCCGGCACGCGCGGCCGAGCCGGCGGAGGCCGGGCCGGTCGATGTGGCGCTGGTACTGGTGAGCGACGTGTCGCGCAGCATCGACGATGCGGAATTCCGGCTGCAGAAGCAGGGCTATCAGGCCGCCTTCACCAGCCCCGACGTGATTGCCGCCATCGGCGGCGGGCCCGCCCGCGCGATCGCCGTCGCCTACATCGAGTTCGCCTCGCCCGGCGACGTGCGCACGGTGCTCGACTGGACCGTGATCCGCGACGCCGCCACCGCGAGCGGCTTCGCCGCGCGTCTGGCCGCCGCGCCGCGCAGCTTCTGGGGCCGCACCGCGATCGGCGCCGGGATCGCGGAGGCGATGGCCGACCTCGCCGCTTCCGGCTACCAGGCGACGCGGCAGGTCATCGACGTGTGCGGCGACGGCACCAGCAATGCCGGGCCGAGCGTGGAGGAAATGCGCGACCGCGCCGTTGCCGACGGCATCACCATCAACGGTCTGACCATCATCAACGACCATCCGGTGTCCTGGGCCTACGCCCATGTGCAGCCGCCGGGCGGGCTGACGGCGTGGTACCGCGCCCATGTCGTCGGCGGCCCCGGCAGCTTCGTGCTGGAAATCCACGATTTCGCGTCGTTCGGCCAGGCGATGACGCGCAAGCTGGTGGACGAAATCGCGCGCCGCTGAGGCGTGCCGGCGCAAAGCAAACCTTCACCTCCCTGCGCTACCAGGAACGCCGACCCCACGAGGCAGGACGCTTTGCATGGCCGGCCGTTTCCTGTGGCGCGGCGTCGGCACCGCGCTGGGCCTCGCCGCCGACTGGACGGAGCCGGCGCTCGGCGCCGGCCCCGCGCCGCTCGCCCCCGGCACCGCCGACGCCGCGACCATCACGACGGCCGGCGCGCTCGACGCCACCGGCACGCTCACGGTGGCGAGCCTCGCGCTGGACGGCCAGCTCGCGCTGGCCGGCGGGGCGGCGATCGCGGTCGGCGGGGCGGCGGTCGCCGCCGGCACGATTGCCATCGGGGCAGCCGGCACGCTGATGGCGAACGGCACGCTCGGCCTGTTCGCGCCGATCAGCGGCAGCGGCACGCTTGCGATCGCGGCTGGCGCGACCCTGTTCGCCGCCGACGCCGTCGCCGCCGGGCTGACCGCCGCCTTTGCCGGAGCGGGCGGCACGCTCGGCCTGTTCACGACCGGGGCGCAGTTCGCCGCGTCCATCGCCGGCTTCGCCGCCGGCGATGCCATCGACATCGCCGACGCTGCCATCGCCAGCGCCGCCTGGAGCGCCGGCACGCTGCGTCTCGCGGCGGCCGACGGCGGCGCGCTGACGCTCGCGCTGCCGGGCAGCTTTGCCGGCGCGACCTTCCTCGCGCTGCCGGACGGCGCCGGCGGCAGCGCGGTCGTGCTGGCCACCCCGGTGGCACTGCCCGGCACCGTGGCAACGCTCACGCTCGCCGATGCGCCGATGCTGGAGACGGGATCGGCGCACGCGACCGGCGCGCTGGCACACGGCACGGTGGCGCTGGCCGGCAGTCTGCAGGCGGGCAGCCTGGATACATCCGGCGTACTGGACGTGCTGGCGGGGGCGGCGCTGTCGGCCGGCACGCTGACGCTCGCCGGCGTGCTGGCGGCGCAGGGCGCCGTGGCCATAGGCCCCGCCGGCGCCGCCGCCGGCACGGTCGCCATTGCCGCCGGCGCGGCGCTCTGCGGCAGCGGCACGATCAGCGGCGCCATCGCCTGCGCCGGCACGATCGAGGCGTGCGGCGGCGCGCTCGCGCTGTTCGGCCCGGTCGGCGGCAACGGCACGCTGGCGATCGGCGCCGGCGCCACGCTGTTTGCCGCCGGCGCGGTCGGCCCCGCGATCACCGTGGCGTTCGGCGCCGGCGCCACGCTCGACCTCGCCGCCCCGTCGTCCTTCGCCGGCAGCTTCGCCGGCCTTGCCGCCGGCGACGCGATCGACGCGGGGTTCACCACCGCGAACCCGCTGCCGATCGCCGCCGCGCTGGGCGGGACGCGCATCCGCACCGCCTCCGACGGCGCCGGCGGCACGCTGGTGACGGTCGCCTGCTATGCCGCCGGCACCCGCCTTGCCACCCCCGCCGGCCCGGTGCCGATCGAGCGGCTCCGCGCCGGCGACCGCGTGCTGGCGCTGGCGGGGCAGGCGTGGCAAGCGGGCGCGGTGCGCTGGGTCGGCCGCGGGCGGATCGACCTCGCCCGCCATTCCTGCCCTGCCGCCGCCGCGCC
>JAJZVE010000266.1 GCA_021845835.1 Pseudomonadota bacterium
TGCCCGCCGCAACCGCCGCCGCCGCGCCGCCGGAGGAGCCGCCCGGCGTGCGGTCGGGCGCCCAGGGATTGCGGGTGGGCGGACGCACGCGCGGCTCCGTGACCGCCTTCAGGGCCAGTTCCGGCGTCGCCGTCTTGCCGAAGATCACCAGCCCGGCAGCGAGGCAGCGGCGTGTGTAGGCGCTGTGCCCGGCCGCCGGGACGTCCAGCAGCGGCCGGCAGGCGGCGGTGGTCGGCTGGCCGGCATAGTCCTGCGCGATGTCCTTGAGCAGGAACGGCACCCCGGCGAACGGGCCGACTGGCTTGTGGCGCACCCGCTCGGCGGCGATCGCGTCCATGCGCACGCAGATGGCATTAATCCGCGGCTCGACCTCCTCGGCGCGGGCGCGGGCGGCGGCGAGCAACTCGGCGGCGCTGACCTCGCCACGCGCGACCAGGTTTGCCAGTCCGGTCGCGTCATGCAGCCGGTATTCGTCGCTGCGCATCCTGTCGGCCTCCGCACTGGCAAGATCGTCCGCGATCGGAACCAGTGCGTCAACAGTAGTGCTGCGGTTTTGCTGGCACGGGCGGACGCGGATGCGCTAAACTTGTGATGGTCAGAAGATCTCTGGGGCGGACTGCCCCCTTCTGCCGTCTATCCTTGAAACATGGAATGGCTCCCAGGTCAGCGGGCGGCCGTGGCGGGTGGTGTGTACGGGCGGTGGTCCGTGCCGGCGCCGGCCACGGCCGCGCAGTCGCAGGCAGCCACGCTATTTACCGGCAATCAGGTGCTGTGTGGCCTGGCGCGCCAGACGGAGAAACGGCAATGCTCGTGCATGAAGTGATGACCCCGCATGCGGAGTGGATCGCGCCCAGCCTGACGCTGGCGGAGGCGGCGCGCAAAATGCGCGACCACAAGATCGGCTGCCTGCCGGTCGGCGAGAACGACCGGCTGGTCGGCATGCTCACCGACCGCGACATCGTCTGCCGCGCTGTTGCCGACGGCGCCAATCCCAAGACCACGCGCACCGCCGACGTGATGACCAAGGGCGTCACCTGGTGCTTCGACGACGAGAGCGTCGATGACGTGGCAGAGCGGATGCAGGCCAAGCAGATCCACCACATTCCGGTGCTGAACCGGCAGAAACGCATGATCGGCATCCTGGCGCTGTCCGATCTGGCAATGCGCGGCCCGCAGGAACTGGCAAGCCGGCTGTCGCAACTCGCTTCGCGCGATTCCCGCGGCCACGCCGCGACGCACTGACGCCACCAACCGCGGCACGCGAGGGAGCCTGCTTCACGCGGCACCCTCGCGTGTGAGGGTACCCCTTCGACGCCCCAGGACGCTGCCGCACCGGCCTTGCCCGTGCTGCTGTGCCGGTGTGTCCCGGCTGCGGCCGCGTGCGGGCGGATCGCCGCAGAAGATTTCGCCGGCGTCGCCTGCACGGACATTGTCCGAGCATTATCTGAATGGCAGCGACGGCGATCTTGCCGCTGTCGGGAGGCATGCAGGCCGATCATTGCGGAAAAGGAGGCCCGGGCGAAGCGTCTGGAAATTCGGCTGCCAGCGAGCGTCAAGGCGCTGCTCACGCATGCCGCCAAGGTCCGTCAATGCTCGCTGACCGGGTTCTTGCTCTCGGTGACACCCCCGCTCATGGTCCGGTCGCTGCCGATGATCCGCATCATGCTGGCAGCCGCCACGTCCGACGATTCCTGATGCCATCACCCGGCCATCCCCTCCACCCGCGCTCCGGGATGGAAATGCGCGTACACCAGCCGCGCCATCGCCTTCGATATTCCCGGCGCCGCCTCCAGATCCGACAGGCCGGCTGCCTTCACCCCGCGCGCCGAGCCGAAATGGTTGAGCAGCGCGCGCTTGCGCGCGGGGCCGATGCCGGGCACCTCGTCCAGCTCGCTTGTCACCAGCGCCTTCGACCGCCCGGCGCGATGCGTGGTAATCGCAAACCGATGTGCCTCGTCGCGCAGCCGTTGCAAAAAATACAGCACCGGATCGCGCGGCGGCAGTTGGAACGGCGCGCGGCCCTCGACATGGAACCACTCGCGGCCGGCGTCGCGATCCGGCCCCTTGGCAATCGCCACCAGCTTCACGTCATGCGCGCCGAGATCGGCCAGCACCGACCGCACCGCCGACAACTGCCCCGCCCCGCCGTCGATCAGCACGACATCCGGCCAATCCGGCGGAGGCGCGTCGGCGTCCGGGTTCTCGCGCAGCGCGCGGCCGAAGCGGCGCGTCAGCACCTCGCGCATCATGGCGAAGTCGTCGCCCGGCGCGATCGGCCCGCGGATCGAGAATTTCCGGTATGCTGCCTTCATGAATCCCTCCGGCCCGGCGACGATCATGACGCCGTAGGGGTTCGCGCCCATGATGTGGCTGTTGTCGTACACCTCGATGCGCTCGGGCGGTGCCGGAAGGCCGAACAACTCCGCCGTTGCCGTCAGCAGCTTTGCCTGCCCGGCGGTCTCGGCGAGCTTGCGTTCCATGGCTTCGCGCGCGTTGGTCCCGGCGTGCTGCACCACCGCATGCTTCTCGCCGCGCTTCGGCGCCGCCACCTCGACGCGCCGGCCGGCACCGAAGGTCTGCGCCTTCAGGCTCAGCGCCTCGGCGATCAGCGCCTGTTCCGGCAGGTCGTGGCTGACCAGCACCAGCGGCGGCGGCGGCTTGTCGTCGTAGAACTGGGCGATGAAGGCGGCCAGCACCTCCGGCGCCTCCTCCGCCTTCGTGTGCGTCGGGAAGAACGCGCGGTTGCCGTTGTTGCGCCCGCCGCGGATGAAGAACACCTGCACGCAGGTCTGGCCGGCGCCCTGCCAGGCGGCGATCACGTCGGCATCGGCGATGCTCTCGGGGTTCACCACGCCGGTGCCCTGCACATGCGTCAGCCCCCGGATGCGGTCGCGGATCGCGGCGGCGCGTTCGAACGCCAGCGCCGCCGCCGCCTGCTCCATCTCGGCGGCGAGCTTCTGCTGCACCGCAGCCCCCTTGCCGGCAAGGAACGCCTTCGCCTGCGCCACCAGCTCGCCATAGGCGGCGGCGTCGATGCGTCCGACGCAGGGGGCGGAGCAGCGGCGGATCTGGAACAGCAGGCAGGGACGGCTGCGGTTGGCAAACACCGTGTCGGCGCAGGAGCGCAGCAGGAACACACGCTGCATCGCGGTGACGGTCTGGTTCACCGCCCAGGCGGAGGCGAACGGCCCGTAATAGCTGCCGCGGCGGGCGCGCGCGCCGCGGTGCTTGGTGATCTGCGGAAACGGATGATCCTCGGTCAGCAGCAGCCAGGGATAGGATTTGTCGTCGCGCAGGACGATGTTGAAGCGCGGCCTGAGGCGCTTGATGAGGTTGGCTTCCAGCAGCAGCGCCTCGGCCTCGGTGTGCGTGGTGACGATCTCCATCGTCGCCGTCTCGCTCACCATGCGCCGCAGCCGCTCCGGCAGGCGGCCGGGTTGCGTGTAGGCCGCAACCCGCTTCTTCAGCGCCCGTGCCTTGCCCACGTACAGGGCCTCGCCGCGGCCGTCGAGCATGCGGTACACGCCGGGGCTGAGCGGCATGGTCGCCAGCGCCGCCTCGATCGCCGCGACGCCGCGCGGCGCTGCATTCTGCGGTTCCGTCATGCACGCAATTAGGCGCGAAGCGGGCTGCCGCTCAACCCGGCAGCGCCATCCAGGATTGCCCCCGACGCGACCCGACTATCCCCCGTTCCTGTGGATAACTCTGTGGGCAAGGCACCCGCTATCGGGTGCGATGCGGCGGATTCCCTGCCCTGAGTCGGATTGCCCAAAACCAAAGCACTGGCGCTAAGTGCCTGAATTCCTTGGACCACAAGATGTCAGTTTGTTCACAACTCCAGCCGTGGCTGCCATCTGATTGTAATCAAAGAGTCTTTCGCCGCCAGTGGACAAGTTTCCGTGACCATGTCGCTATTCCTCCGGCACCGCGTCCCACCGCGGCGCCCATTGCAGGTGCTGGCCGCCGTCAAGCGCGAGCATCTGTCCGGTCATGGCGGGCAGCCGCAGCAGCGCCAGCACCGCCGCGCCGACCTCGTCCACCGTGGTTGCGTGCCGCAGCGGCACCGACTGCGCCTGCCGCGCGAATTGCGCCGCAGTCTGGCGGGCGCTCGGCATGGTGGGACCGGGACCGATGGCGTTGACGCGGATGCGCGGCGCGAGCGCGAGCGCCATGCTCTGCGTCAGCGCCCACAGTCCGGCCTTGGCGACAGTGTAGGAAACGAAATGCGGCGTCAGCGACCAGACGCGCTGGTCGAGCATGTTGACAACCAGCCCTTCGGCCTGGTTCGGCAGCGCGCGCGCGAAATGCTGCATCAGCACAAAAGGCGCGCGCAGGTTCGGTTCGATGTGACGATCCCACGATGCGCGCGTGGCGTCGTGCCACTCGTCGCGCTCGAAGGTGCTGGCGTTGTTCACCAGCACGCCGACCGGGCCGAGCGCCGCCACCGCGTCCGCCAGCAGCCGCTGCGTCGCCGCCTCGTCGGCGAGGTCGGCTTGCAGCACCGTGGCGCGCACGCCGCGGGCGCGGACCGCCGCCGCGGTCTCCGCCGCCGCCTCGCGACTGTCGCGGCAGTGCACAGCGACGGCGAACCCGGCCTCGGCGAGCGCGAGCGCAATGGCGCGGCCGATGCGCTTCGCGCCGCCGGTGACGAGCGCGACGCGCGGGATGTCGCGGGAGATGTCTGGCATGGGTCAGGATTTAGGGTCGGAGGCGCGCGCTGTTGAGTCGGCCCTTGCAGGGCGGATGCAATCCGCCGCATCCACGGCGGATTTCATCCTACGCCTGGAAGTCTGGCAACCTCCTGCCGTTGAGTCGATCCATGCGCGCTGTCCTGATCCGCCATCCCGCCGTCCTGATCGCGCCCGGCATCTGTTATGGACGGCTCGACCTCGACCTGCACCCGCAGGCCGCGGCCGATGCCGCGCGGCTGCGCGCCGTCGTCGCCGGCTGCGCCGGCCGGGTCTGGAGCAGCCCGGCGCGCCGCTGCCGCCTGATCGCCGGTGACGGCGCGACGCCGGACGAGCGGCTGCGCGAACTGGATTTCGGCGCCTGGGAGGGGCTGGCCTGGGACGCGGTGCCGCGCGACGCACTCGACCGCTGGGCCGCCGCGCCGCACCATTTCGCGCCGCCGCAGGGCGAGAGCGGGGCGGCGCTGCTGGCCCGCGTCGGCGCCTTCCATGCCGAGCTGCGCGCGCGCGGCGAGGATTGCGTGGTGGTGTCGCATGGCGGGCCGCTGAAGCTGCTGGCGGCACTGCTGCACGGCACCGCGCCGGACCTGCTGGCGCCGGCGCCGGCGCTCGGCTCGGTCAGCCGGATCGCATGCTGAGCAGCGACAGCACGAGGCACTCCGCGACCACGCTGGTCGCGCCGAACACGTCGCCGGTGTAGCCGCCGAGCAGCCGCCCCGCCAGCCGCGCCGCGCCCAGTCCGGCCAGCGCGGCGAGCAGCACCGCGCCCACCGCGAACCGCTCCGGCAGCAGCAGCAGCGCAACCGCCGCCCCGAGCGCCAGCCCGACCACCGCCGTGCCGCCCTGCACGCGCGCCAGACTCGTGCCCAGCCCGTCCGGCCGCGCCGGGCGCAGCAGCAGCAGCGGCAGCAGCATCGCCGCCCGGCCGAGCGCGCCGCTCGCGATCAGTGCGCCGGCGGCGGCGCCCGGTGCCAGCGCGGCGACGGCGGCGAGGCGCAGCGCCGTGGACAGCACCAGCGCCAGCGCGCCGAAACTGCCGATGCGGCTGTCGCGCATGATCTCCAGCCGGCGCGCCACGGTGCGCCCACCGCCGAGCGCGTCGGCGGCGTCGGCCAGCCCGTCCTCGTGCAGCGCCCCGGTCACGGCCAGCAGCGCCGCCAGCGCCCACGCGGCCGCAACCGGCGCGCCCAGGCCGACGCCCCGGCCGAGCGCATAGACCGCCGCCGCCAGCGCGCCGACCAGCGCGCCGGCGAGCGGGTAGGCCCACACGCAGCGCGCCGGATCGGCCCCCGCCGCCCAGCGCCCGACCGGCAGCCGCGTCAGCAGCCCGCAGGCACCGGCAAGCTCGCGCAGGATCACGCCTTGTCCGCCACCCCGGCCTCGGCAAACGTCGCCATGCCGGCATGGCACGCGACCGCCGCCCGCAGCAGCGGCAGCGCCGCGGCGGCGCCGGAGCCTTCGCCGAGCCGCATGCCGAGATCGAGCAGCGGCACCAGCCCGAGCCGCTCCGCCAGCGCGCGATGCCCCGCCTCCGCCGAGACGTGGCCAAGCCAGGCATGCGCGAGCGCATCCGGCCGCGCCAGCAGCAGCGGCGCCGCCGCCGCCGTGCAGACGAAGCCGTCGAGCAGCACCGGCACGTTGCGGTGCCGCGCTGCCAGCACCGCCCCCAGGATCGCCGCCAGCTCCCGCCCGCCGAGGGCCGCGGCGACCGCCAGCGCATCGCCGGTCGCGCCGGCATGGCGCGCCAGCGCCGCGTCGATCGCGGTCTGCTTGCGCCGCAGCCCCTCGTCATCGAGGCCGGTGCCGCGCCCGGCCAGATCG
>JAJZVE010000267.1 GCA_021845835.1 Pseudomonadota bacterium
TGCCGGTGTCGGGTGCCAGCGTGCCGGCCAGCACCTGCATCAGCGTGCTTTTGCCGGCGCCGTTGTGGCCAACGATGCCGAGCGTCTCGCCGGCGTCGATATCGAGATCGACGCCGGCGAGCGCCTGCACCGCGCCGAACCGCCGGGCGATGCCGCGCAGGCTGACCAGCGGTTCGGGCGTTTTCAGCATCGGACGCAGAGGCGGCTCACATGTCGCCCTTCTTGGCAACCGGAGAGGCCGGCAGCGGCTTGCCCTCGGCGTTGGCGTCGATCACTTCGGCGGACCACGCCTGCGTATAGACCGGGGTCGCGACGGCGCCGGTCGGCATCACCGACAGCCACTGGTCGAGGTCCTGCTTCTCGATCACCGGCAGCGGCAGCGTGATCATGTTCGGCACCTTCTTGCCGGCGAGCACCTGCTGCGCCACCCAGAACGCGACCGAGGCGCAGCCCGGCGCGGAGGAGACGGAGAACGTGTCGTAGTTCGGGTTCTCTTTCAGCAGGTCATGCCAGAGCGCGAGTTCGTCCTGGCGGTTGCCGAACACGATCAGCGGCGTCGGCCGGCTGGCGGCCTTGAACGCCTGATAGGTGCCCCAGCCGTCGCCGCCCTGCGTCACGATCGCGTCGACCGGCGGCAGGCTGGGCAGGATGCTCGCCACTTCCTTCTGCGCGATCGTCTGCGTCCAGTTGCCATGCACCGAGCCGACGATCTTGATGCCCGGCGACCTGGCGAATTCCTCGGTGATGCCCTTGTGGATGTCGTCATCGACGGAGACGCCGGCGATGCCGCGCACCTCCAGCACGTTGCCCTTGCCGTTCAGCTTCCTGGCGACGAAATCGGCTTCCTGTTTGCCCATGCTGACATAGTCGTAGGCAACCTTGTAGGCGCAGGGCGCAGTTGCCAGCCCGTCGAACACGACGACGACGATGTGCTGGTCGCAGGCTTCCTGGATCACGCCGTTGAGCGCGGTCGGCGAGGCGGCGTTGATGACGATGGCGTCCCAGCCCTCGACGATCAGGCTCTCGATCTGGTTCGCCTGCTCAGGCGCGGAGGCGTTGGCGTTGACCACCTTCGCCGCCTTGATGAGATGCTGCTGCATCGCATCGGCCGTGGCGCGATCCCAGGTCTTCAGCATCTGCTGACGCCAGGAATTGCCGGCATAGGAGTTGCTGAGCGCGATCTTCTTGCCCGAGGTGTCGCCGGTCGCCACCCCGGTATCGGCGGCCCGCGCCGCCCCGCCGAGCCCCGCCGCCAGCAAGAACGCGGCGGCGGCCAGTCCATTGCGAATCCTGAACATGCTTCCTCTCCTCCTCGATCTTGTCCGACCATTGTTAAACGTTTGGCGCGTCGCGGCAAGCGGCGCGCGCAGGGTCAGCCGTCGGGCCAGGGGACGGAACCGGGGATCAGCCCCGCCGCCAGCCGGCCGGTGGCGCGCTACAGCGCCTTCGCCATGCCGCCCGCGTCGGTGTCGAGCGTAAGTTGCATGCGCCCGGCGTCAGCGGCGGCGCGCAGCCGCGCGGCTCAGCGCAGGCCGTTCACGAAAGCGGCGATGCGGCGGCAGCCCTGCTCCAGCGCCGCGTCGTCGGTGGCGTAGGAGATGCGCAGATAGGGACTCATGCCGAACGCCGCGCCATGCACCGTCGCGACATGCTGTTCCTCCAGCAGTGCCGTGGCAAAATCCTCGTCCGTCTCGATGCGCCGGCCGCCGGCGCTGACGCGGCCGAGGCAGCCGGCGATGTCGGGGAACACGTAGAACGTACCTTCGGGCTTGTGGCAGGTGATGCCCGGCACCGCATTCAGCATGTCCACCACCATGTCGCGGCGGCGGCGATAGATCGCGGCGCGTTCGCCGACCAGGTCCTGCGGCCCGTCCAGCGCCGCCGCGGCGGCGGCCTGTCCGACGGTGGACACGCCCGCCGTCGCCTGGCCCTGCATGTTCACCATCGCGCGGATCAGGTCGCGCGGCCCGGCGCCGAAGCCGATGCGCCAGCCCGTCATCGCATAGGTCTTGGACACGCCCGAGACCGTCAGCACGCGATCGCGCACCTCCGGCACCACCGCGGCCAGCGTCGCATAGTCGAAGCCGTCATAGACCAGATGCTCATACATGTCGTCGGAGAGGATCCAGACATGCGGATGGCGCAGCATCACGCGCCCGATCCCGGCAAGCTCGGCGCGCGAACACGCGGCACCGCTCGGGTTGTTCGGGAAATTCAGGAACAGCCAGCGCGTGCGCGGCGTGATCGCCGCATCCAGGTCCTCGGGACGGAGGCGGAAGCCGTTGTTCTGCGGGCAGTTCACGAAAGCCGGCGTGCCGCCGACCGTGTGCGTCATCAGCGCATAGGCCGACCAGTAGGGTGCGGGGATCAGCACCTCGTCGCCCTGCTCCACCGTCGCCAGCAGCGCGTCGAAGATTACCTGCTTGCCGCCGTGGCCGACGAGAATCTGGTCGAGGCCGTACTCGAGGCCATGCTCACGGGCGAATTTGCGCTGCACCGCTGCCTTCAGCGCCGGCGTGCCGTCCTGCGGCGGATATTTGGTTTCTCCCCGCAGCGCCGCCTGATGCGCCGCCTCGATCGCGTGCGGCGGCGTCGGGAAATCCGGCTCGCCGATGGTGAGCTGGATCACGTCGGCGCCGGCGGCGCGCAGTTCGCGCGCGCGCACCGTCATCGCCACCGCCGCGGCGACGCGCGCGCGTTCCAGGCGGCTTGCGAAGCCCGGCATGGCGGTCAGCGCAGCCCTTCGCAGAAGCGCTGGATGCGCGCACAGGCTTCGCGCAGGCTGGCGGTATCCGTCGCATAGCTGATGCGGAAATGGCCGGGATACATGAACGCCGCGCCATGCACCGCGGCCACGCCCTGCTCCTCCAGCAATGCGATGACGAAGCTCCCGTCGTCCTTGACGTGCGCGCCGCCCGCCGAGGTCTTGCCGATGCAGCCGTGGATCGAGGGGAACACGTAGAATGCGCCCTCCGGCTTGTGGCAGGCGATGCCAGGCGCGCGGTTCAGCGCCGCCACCACCAGATCGCGGCGTTCGCGATAGACGGCCACCATCTCGCCGATGAAGTCCTGCGGCCCGGTCAGCGCGGCGAGTGCCGCCGCCTGGCCGATGCTGCTGGTGTTACTGGTCGATTGGCTCTGCAGCTTGTCCATCGCGCGGGTCATGGCGACCGGCGCGCCGGCGAAGCCGATGCGCCAGCCGGTCATCGCGTACGCCTTGCTGCAGCCGTTCATGGTCACGGTGCGGTCGCGCAGGCGCGGCTCCACCTCGACGATGGTTGCCGGCCGGAACCCGTCATAGGCGAGCTTTTCATAGATGTCGTCGGTGAACACCCAGACATCGGGATGGCGCAGCAGTACGTCGCAGAGCGGCCGCAGGTCTGCCGCCGAATAGGCCGCGCCGGTCGGGTTGCACGGGCTGTTCAGCAGGAACCAGCGGGTTCGCGGCGTGATCGCCGCCTCCAGGTCCTCGGCGCGCAGCTTGAAACCGTTGTTCTGGCCGCAGGGCACGATCACCGGCTTGCCGTCGGCCAGCGTCACGATGTCCGGGTAGCTGACCCAGCACGGCGAGGGAATGATCACCTCGTCACCGGCATTCAGGGTCGCCACCATCGCGTTGTAGATGACCTGCTTGCCGCCGGTGGAGACGATGATCTCCTCCGGCTTGTAGTCGAGGCCGGAATCGCGGCGGAATTTTTCCGCGACCGCGCGGCGCAGCGCCGGCGTGCCGGACACGTCGGTGTATTTCGTCTCCCCCGCCTGGATGGCGCGGATGGCGGCGTCCTTGACGAATTGCGGCGTGTCGAAGTCCGGCTCGCCGGCCGAGAGGCTGATGATGTCGCGCCCCGCCGCCTTGAGCTGCCGCGCCTTCGTGGAGATGGCGATGGTCTGGCTCGGGCTGATGCGGTCGAGGCGGTCGGCGGTGAGATGCATGGCGGAAGCTCGGACGCTGCTCGGGGGCGGCACCCTAATCCCCGGCGACGGCCCTCGCAACGGTCGGTTGCGCGCGACCTGGACCGCGTCATAGTCTCGGCCGCAACAGCCAGTGAGGGGGACGTCATGCTGACCCGTCGCGCCTTCGGCGCCTGTGCGCTGTGCTCGGCCATCGGCCTCGCGGCCGGCGCGGCGGAGGCGGAGCAGCCGGCCGGCTTCACGCGCACCATCCTGCGCCGCACCGAATTCCCCGGCGATCGCTATGTGACCGTGCTGGTGCGCGTGGAGATCGCGCCCAACACCCTGATCGCCCGGCACACGCATCCGGGCGTGGAGACGAGCTACATCCTCGACGGCGAGGGCGTGTTGATGGTGCAAGGGCAGCCGGATCAGACGATGAAGACGGGGGACGGGTTCCAGGTTCCGGCCGGCGTGCCGCATAGCCTGCAGAACGGCGCCGCGACGACCCGCGTGGTCGCGACCTACGTGGTCGAGAAGGACAAGCCGCTGGCCTCGCCGGCCTAGCGCGTTCCGGTCCGCCCCGGGCGGTTCCGGATGGCCCGGATCATCGACCGGGTCGATGGTAACCGAAGGCGTCGCCCTGCGCGCCACCTTCATCGTCGATCCCGAAGGGACCATCCAGGGGGCGAGCGTCAACGGGCTGAATGCCGGGCGCAATCCGCAGGCAGCGCTGCGCGTGCTCGATGCGCTGCAGACCGACGAGCTGTGCCCGTGCAACTGGGAGAGGGGCCGCGCCACGCTCGATCCTGCCGCCCAGTTCGGCAAGGCCGCGTGAGCGCGGCCGCGCGATAGCGACGCGCCGGGACATTGCGCGTTCCCCTCGTCGCTCCAGCGCAAGCGGGCATGACGAGGGGGCACGCCGACCTGGCTTCCCTGCGCAAGGACAAACGAGATGTCGATCGCAACGCTGCAGTCGCGGCTGCCGGACTATGCAGGAGACCTGCGGCTCAATCTCGGTTCGCTCGCGGCCGGGCCGGGCCTGAGCGTGCAGCAGCGCGCCGGCACCTTCATCGCCTGCGCGCTGGCCAGCCGCAATACTGCGGTCACGGCCGCGATCGCCGCCGAATTCGCGCCGCAGCCTGGCGCCGAGGCGCTGGCGGCGGCAAAGGCGGCGGCGGCCTGACGCGGCCGCACCCGATCCCGGATCGGACCTGGGCGGAGTAGCGGTCCGGCCGTCTCCCTCTCCCGCGTGCGGGAGGGGGAGACGTTGCCGTCACATCTCCGGTGTCGGCGCCGCGGACGGCAGCAGACCCGCCGCCTTCAGTTCGCCCCACAGCGCGAGCGGGATCGGCTGCGTCATCGCCGCCGCGTTCTGCCGCACCTCCTCGGGCGTGCGCGGACCGGGGATCACCGCCGCAACCACCGGATGCGCGGCGCAGAACTGCAGCGCCGCCGCCTTCAGATCGACGCCATGCCGCGCGCAGGCGGCCCCGATCGCCCGCGCCCGCGCCAGGATGTCGGCCGGCGCAGCCTCGTAGTTGAACGTGGTGCCGCCGGCGAGCAGGCCGGAGTTGTAGGGGCCGCCGACCACCACGTGCACGTCGCGCCTGGCGCATGCCGGCAGCAATTCGCCCAGCGCCGCGTGATCCAGCAGCGTGTAGCGGCCGGCGACCAGGAACAGATCCGGGTCCGCCTGCTGCAGCGTCAGCAGGCACGGCTCGACCACGTTCACGCCGAGGCCCCAGGCGCGGATCACGCCTTCCTCGCGCAGCCGCGTCAACGCGCGCGCCGCGCCCTTCATGGCGATGTCGAACTGCTCGCGCCACGAATCGCCAAGCCAGTCCGGCGCGCAGTCATGGATATAGGCAATGTCGATGCGCGACAGGCCGAGGCGCTGCAGGCTGTCCTCGATCGAGCGCAGCGTCGCGTCGTAGCCATAGTCCAGCCGGCGCCGGAAGCTCAGCCCGCCGGCGAAATTCTCGTCCATCTCCGGCACGCCCGGCACCGGGTCGAGCATGCGGCCGACCTTGGTGGAGAGCGTGTATTCGTCGCGCGGAAAATGCCGCAGCACGGCGCCCACGCGGTGCTCCGACAGGCCGGCGCCGTAATGCGGCGCGGTGTCGAAATGGCGGATGTCGGAATCCCACGCCGCCTGGATGGTGGCGGCGGCGACCTCGTCAGGGATGCGCGCAAACAGGTTGCCGAGCGGAGCGCCGCCCATGCCGAGCGGGCCGTGCGGGACGAAGCGGGTGCTGGTGCTCATGTGCTCTCCGGCGGAAGGACGCCCTTGGTCAGCAGGATGTTGCCGTAGAACCGCCGCTCTCCGGTACGCACGATCACGTACGCCCGCTCCGCGGCGGCATAGAAGGCCTGCCGTTCCGCGGTCGCGGCGGATTTGTGGCCGTGATCGGCGAGCGCGCGGTTCATCTCGTCGAACACCGGCGGCGCCGCGATCGTATCGCCGTGCCCCATCGCAGCGAGCGCATGCAGCAGATCGGCGGTGAGCAGCGGGTCGATGCCGATCAGCATGATTTCCTCCCGAGCGTTGGCCGGGAGCTTAGGCGATGCGGACC
>JAJZVE010000268.1 GCA_021845835.1 Pseudomonadota bacterium
CGCGGCACGGTCCTGCCGCTCGGCATCGGCTTGTTCGGCGTCGGCGGGCGGCAGAAGTGGCGCGGCGTCGTTCGCGGCGAGTAGTGCCAGCAGTTCGGCCTTGTGCTGCCGCAGCAGCACCAAGAGGTCGGCCGGCGGCGGCGGCCCACGCCAGCGCAGCCGGTCGACATCCGCCGTCAGGATCAGCCCGGCAGCCCGGGCACGGGCGAGGGCGGCGGCAGCGGTCATAGCACGCCCTCCATCTCCGTCGCCTCCGCTGCCAGAGAATACGGATCAGCGTCCGCAGCGTCCGCAGCGTCCGCAATGGCGGATTTCTGCGGGTTCCCGGCGGACGCTTGGCGGACGCTGCCGCGCGCGCCAACCCTATCAGCGTCCGCCAAGCCGTTAGCGGACGCTGACGGGTCGGTCAGCGTCCGCCCATCGTCCGCCAAAAACTCCCGGTTTTCTGCCGCATCCATGTGCGGCGGACGGTCGGCGGACGCTGCGGACGCTTCCGGCCTTATTGTAGCAGGAGGAACCCTCTCGATGATGATCACACGGTCCCGCTGCTTGCCCTCCCGGTCATTGCGCACCTCGATACCGGCGCGACGCAGCGCGGGGGTGACGCGGCGTAGGCGAGCGGAGAGCCGGGCGGCATCCTTCGGCCAGCCCTTACCCCGCTGCACATCGGGCGGGACTCGCATGTTCACCGCCTCCAGCAGTTGCGTCGCCGAGCCGCGCCAGTTCCCTGCGGTGCCGATCGCCTGCACCGCCTCGGCCAGCGGGTCGGCCTCGATGACCGTATGTACCGCCGCCACCCGGTTGGCGGCGAGCGCGGCCAGCATCTCGCCTTCCGTCCAGCCGAAGGCCGGCGCGGCGGCGCAGGCGAGGCGGGCGAAGTCCGCCATGCGCGGCAGACTGGCGAGCCGCAGCGTCGGCAGACGACGCAGCGCCGTCGCCAGCCCGTCCAGTAGCGCGGCCAGGATGCCGGGCGCGGCGGCGTTGAAATCGCGCCAGACCTTGGCCTCAGGCCGCCGGTTGGCGTCGGGGATCGGCGGCAGCGTCACGGTGATGCTGCGGTCGGCAAGATCGCCTCGCGCAAGCAGTGACGGGATGCCATTCAGCAGCACCGGGCGCGCGACGGAGATGATGACTTCCTCGGCGTCGGCGTAGAGCCGGCGTTTGCCGAAGCCGGCGCCGGTTGCGATCCGGCAGATTGCATCTGCCATATCCGCCTCGATGAAGCTCACGTTGTCCAGCCCGATCACGCGGCCATTCAGGGCGGCAATCAGCAGATCGTCCTCATTGCGCGGCGGCGCGCGCAGGTCCGCCGCGTTGGGATCGACGAGACGGCGCAGCATCCGGCAGGACGTGGACTTGCCGCTGCCTTGCTCGCCATCGACGGCGAGAACGCAATAGGGGCCGGTTGGGTAGAGCGCGGCCACCAGCCACGCCACGACAAGCCGGAAGTTCATGTCGGCTTCGTCGCCTTCGCCGATGTTCACCAGCTTGCGCAGCTTCGCCATCGCATCGCTGGCGCGCACCGGCACCGGCAACGGGCGCATTCCTTCGGGCCGGATCAGCGGCGCGTCGGCGCGCGCCTCGATGGTCCAGCCATCGGCCGTGACGCGGATCGCGCGGTGCGTATCGTCGCCGAGGTCGATCCAGACTGCGCCGCGATACTGTGTCAGACGCACCGCCGGTTCAAAGGCCGGACCTTCCAGCGCCAGGGCTTCGAACGTCGGCATGGCCTCCGCCATCGCCGAGTCCGACACGCCGCCGGGGCGCGTGCCGTGCTGCCCATGCACCGGGTTCGCCAGCCCGTACAGGCGCCGCACGATCAGGTGAAGCGCCGGCTGCGTACCCGGAAATGCGCCACAGCGTCGTCAGGCTTGGTCGGGTCAAGGATGATGGTGGCGTAGGCGATGCCGTCGCCATCGCGCCAGAACTTCACGCCCGCCCCCAGCGCGGCGTCGATGATCTTTTCCCGCTGGGGCTGTTTGCCGTCATCGTCGCGCTGCACCCCGATCGCAGCGGCGGAGATGGTAAAGCCCTCAGGCATGGTCACCTCCCCGGAGCACGTCGTTGAAGTCGCGGCCGGCCTGGTCGGGACGGGCGATCCGCACCCTGCGGCCATCGCGCGCCCAGCGCAGCGCCGCGTCACGCGCGGCCCGCTCGCCGGCTTCATCGGCGTCGGCGGCGATGACGACGGAGCGCACCTCGGGCGGCAGCACCAGACCGCGGGCGAGGTTGCCGGCAGAGACAGCCGCCCATGCCGGCAGTCTGATTAGCCGGCCGGCGCTGGCGCTGGTCTCTATACCCTCGCCGATGACCATCTCGGGCGCGACGGGATCGAGGTGGATGGCGCCGCCCCATACCGGCCCCAGCGTCGCCTTCGGCGGTTCCACGTCCGCCTTCCCGCAGCCGTCCCGGCGCAGATAGGTCCGATGGATCGCCATCGGGTTGCCGTTCATGTCCACCACCAGCGCCACCATCGCCGGCAGCGTGCCGCCCTCGGGATGCGGCACCTCCAGCCGGAACCGCAGCGCCGGAGACGCGGCAAGACCGGGCAGCGCACGTCCGGTCAGGTAGGTGTCGGCGATCGTGCTGGGAGCCGGCCCGCTGCCGTTCCACATCCGCAGCGCCGCCGCCTGCTTGCGGTCGCGCCGCGCCTGCGCGTCCCCGTGATCCTCGGCCGTCCGCTGTGGAAGAACCTCGCCGCCGGCCACGCGCCGCACCGCATCCACGATGGAGTCACGGTCGCCGCAGGACGCGCAGGCGAACAGCACACGGTCGCCGCGCCCCGGGCGCAGGCTGAAGGTGCCGGCATAGCCGCAAGCGGGGCACGCACCGCGAAAGGATCGCGTGTATCGCTTGAGGTTCAGGCGGCCGGCGAGATCGGCGGCGTTCATCACGCGCGCCCCCTTGCCGGAGCCGCCGGCCGTGGTGCTCGTAACTCGGCAGCGAGCAGCGCCAGCCGCAGCGCCCCGGCCGGATCGGTGGAGACGCAGGCAAGCGCGGCGGCTTCCAGAAGGCGGATGACCGCTTCCGCAGCCGGGATAAAATTGGAGATTGGCATGGTCATCGTCCCAAGGGACGGACCTTGCGCAGAAACCAAGATGCGGAGTAGCTTCGCAGATGGCACCACGAAGTTTCCCCGCCGGTTCCTCTCGCAAGGGCCGGCGGTTTTCGTTTCAGGCGGCGTGCTACGCATCGACGGCAGCCGAACGTCGGCCGCCCATCAGCGTCGGGGCAGCGTTCAGCTTTTCGCGCGCGAGTGCGACCAGATCGGCCGTTGCGATCGTCGCCTTGCCGTTCACATGGCGCACGGGAAGCGGCCACGCCTCAAGGCTCCTGTGCGACACCGGGAAGAAGTAGCGCGTGACGATGGCGGCGCCGCCGCGGCGATCCACACGCACGGGCAGGTCAGCCAAGTTCGGTTCGGTGCTGGTCGCGGCCTCGGGCTGCGGGGTTGAGGAGGCCTGCAGCGCGGCAGATTCCATTGACCGCGCGCGCGGCGACACGACTTTTGCTTTCGCCGGCATAGCGATTCCTTTCGGACAGCCGCGACGACGCCAATGCGGGCGCAACAGCACCGCCGCGAATGAAAACCGGGGGGATGCGCGAAGGGCGTTGTGTCCGCTCGCGTCGCGTCGCTGGCGTCGTGTCCAGCGATCCGGCTCGGCCCCATAACCGGCGTCGTGTCCGGTGGGATGCTGCTCCGTCGCACGTCGGCGTCGTGTCCGGCGCTTGAGTCCTTTCCGAGCGGGCGTCGTGTCCCGCGTGCCGGAAGTCCTCGCAGTCAAGCCGTGGCCGAGAGGCGCCTTAGCGCCGGGTCTCGGCCTTGGTGCTCGCAGTCGCCTGTCGTGCTTAACGCAGCGCACCGGAGGCGTGCGGAGCATGATGGCCAACTCCGGGCTGAGTCGCAAGCCGACATCCTGACGACGCCGCTCGGCTGCGTGCGCCCAGCGCCACCACGTTCCCAGCTGGCGCAGGTGCGGGATCAGGGTCAGCAGCCCACAGGCTCGCGCGCAGGGCCGGGTTGCCGATCAGGTCGGCGGCCAGCGTCATAGCAAGTTCGGCCGCGCCGGTGCGCGACGCGGCGACGCAGAGGGCCTTGCTGTAGATGCCGGCTGCCGTGACGGCCCGCAGCTTCTTCGCCCGGCGCAGCAGCTTCGCCGCCTGGCCGTTGTGGCGGCCGTACTCGGCCATCAGGTCTTTGTCCCGGCGCCGATCGGCGTCGGTCCACGGCTCCTCAAGACGGCGCGTATGCCACGGCCGCGCCTGATACGCCGTCTCGGCCGCCCGCAGATGGTGCAGAGCCTCGCCGCACAGGTCGAGCAACGCCGCGTCCGGGTGCGGCGGCCCATCGCCGAGCAAGAGATGGTTCCCGGCCTCCGCCGCGATCTGACGCAGCCGGGCGATGGCCGGCGCCAGGGCATCGCCGAGCGGCATGGCGCGGCGCCTCGCGCTGGGCTGATTGCCGCGGCCGGCCGGGGTTGTGGTAGAGTCCGGGTTGTTCCCGTTCATGTCGTCCTCACGATGTTCCGCGGGGACCGCGCCGGGGGCTGTTACAGCAGCGCCCCGGCAACCCCGCTCATGCCCGCGAACCGCGCGGGCGCGGATCGCTCAGGCGCCGCGCATCGTCACCGCGTCGCCAGCTTCGGCCAGGGCGCGCGCCAGGCGCACCCGCTCGGCCTGTAGCCGTTCCCACCGACCATGCAGCGCCCCCGCATCAGGCGCCTCGGCCCCGGCCTCGCGTAGCGCCGTCAACAGCCGGTCGATGCCGACAAGCTGCACCGCCAGCGCGCAGGTGTCGCGAGGTGTCACAGGTGTCATGTCCCCGCCGTAGCGCCGCGCATCGGCACCACGACGCCCTCGCTGGCGTCCTTTCCGTTGATCGCGGCGGCCAGCAGGCGGCCCCACCACTCCATCGCCTTCACCTGTTCCGGCCAGCGGGTCGACCGCTGATAGACGCCCAACACGCCGCCGCGCGTCGCGGCCTGCCGATGGTTCAGCACCGCGTCGGCGACGGTTTCCGGGATCCCGGCCTCGCCCAGCGCGGTCGCGAAGGAGCGGCGGAAGTCATGCCACGTCCAGCCGGTCAGATCGCCAACCTGCGCGTCCTCACCGTCCTTCGGCTTCGTCGCCTCGACCAGCGCCGCCTTCAGGTCGGTGAACGTGTCCACCGGCTGCCTGGAGACGGGAGCCGGGAACACCAGCCCGGAGCGCGGCTGCCCGGCGGCCTGATGGCGCGCCTTCAGCACGTCCAGCGCGAGCGGATGCAGATGCAGCCGGTGCGGGTCGCGGTTCTTGGTCAGCTTACCGGGCTGGCGCCACTCGGCCGCGGCGAGGTCGATATGCGACCAGTCGAGATGCGCCGCCTCGCCGCGCCGGCACGGCACCGCGATCAGGAACCGGACGAGATCGCGCCAGATGGATTCGCCCAGCCGCTCCGCGGCGTGCCAGAGCCGCGCCAGTTCGACTGGGGTCAGATAGTGCGCCCGCGCCTGTGGCGCCTTCGGACGGCGCGAGCGGACGATCAGGGCGCAAGGGTTGGCCTGGATGTGCCCGGCGTCCTGGCACCAGTCCAGGAAGCGCGACAGGGCACCGAAGCGGGCGCGGGGGTTCGCGTCTTCCCCCCTCTTGGCGAGCAGCCGCCGCACGTCCGCTGCCGTCAGGTCGGCCGCCGGGGTGCCCTCGGCGCCCATGTCGGCAAGCGCCATGCGCACCTGTGCCAGTTCTTCCGCAACATAGTCGGGCGATACCGTCCCCGTGCCGCGCAGCTTCGGCCGCTTCGGCAGCGCCTTCGCATATTCGTCCGCAAGCCGTTGGAGCGTGGCACCGCGCTTCCGTCGCTCCGCCTCGGCCTTCGCCCGCTTCTCCGCTGCGGGATCGGCGCCGGCCTTGGCCTGTCCCTTGATGTGGTTCGCGGCGGCGCGGGCATCGTCGGGAGAGTGCGTTTCGGGGTTGCCGAGCGTCACCGTCCGGTTCGGCCAGCGGCGCTCGGTCAGGGGATCGGTGCCGCGCGGCCGGTAGGCGTAACTCCACGTCATTGTGGTGGGGTTCACGATCAGGGCCAAGCCGCGGCAGTCCTTGTCGCGGACGATGAGCCGCTGATCGGGCACGCGCCGCCGCCATGCCGCGTCGATGGTCGTCTTGGTGATCCTGACCGGACCTTCGCTCAGCACGCGCATGGTCTTGCCCCTCGCCTTGGCCAGCGCCTGACAGGACGCTCGCCGCTGACGGGACAGTGACAGGACATGCACTGCGGAGGCAAGCGGAATTATACGGAGGCTGACGGGATCGAATAGGCGGCTCTCACGCTTGGGATTTCCTGCGATGGCGGGGGCGGACGGGATCGCGCGGAAAGGGGCGGAGGGGCCGCCCGAGGATTTGTAAACCGAAGGTCGGGGGTTCAAATCCCTCACCCGGCACCAGTAATTTCAAAGACTTTTGGCATTTCAATCCGCACAT
>JAJZVE010000269.1 GCA_021845835.1 Pseudomonadota bacterium
GCTCGCGCGCCTGACGGCGGCGGCGCGCGGCGGCCAGGTGGTGTTCGGCGCCGATGTGCCGCTCGGGCTGCCCCGCGCCTATGCGCGGCTGCACGCGGCCGAGCCGGATTTTGCTTCGTTTCTGCGACGTCTGGCCGATCGGCCGGATTTCTTCGCGGTGTGCGCGACCTTGCAGGACGTGGGGCCGGGGCGGCCGTTCTATCCGCTGCGCGGCACCGCCGGCATGACCCGTGCGGCGCACGCGGCGGCGCTCGGCTTGGGCGGCGCGGCCGATCTCTGCCGCGCCTGCGACCGCGCCACCGCCGAGCGTCCGGCCGGGGCGCCGGTGTTCTGGACGCTGGGCGCCAACCAGTCCGGCAAGGCGGCGGTCGTGTTCTGGCGCGACGTGCTGATCCCGGCGCTGCACCGCCCCGCCCCGCCGCGGCTGTGGCCGTTCGACGGCGATCTGGCGGCGCTGCTGGCCGGGCGCGGCACGGTGATCGCCGAAACCTATCCCGCCGAGGCGCTGCGCCACCTCGGCCTGCGGATGAACGGCAGCAAGCGCCGCCACGCCGACCGCCGCGCGCTGGCCGGGCCGGTCCTGGCCGCGATGCGCACGCTCGCGGCGCGGCCCGACGCCGCCCTGGCCGCGGCGCTGGCGGACGGCTGCGGCGCCGACGCGGCGGGCGAGGACCGCTTCGACAGCGTCCTCGGCGTGCTCTGCGTCGTGAACGTGCTCACCGGCAACCGCCCGGCCTTCGTGCCGGCCGATCCGTGGATCCGGCGCTGGGAAGGCTGGGTGCTCGGGCAGACGGCGCTGCCGCGTCTGCCCGATCCGCCCCCGGCCGCCTGAGCGCCCCCGCTACGCCGCGCGGACGAGGATCTTGCCGCCATCCCAGATGCCGAGGCAGACGCGCTCGCCGCCGCGCACCAGCATCAGATAGGGGTCAAGCACCGCCCGTTCCTGCACCAGCTCGCCCAGGATCAGCGCCGAGCCGGGCACCTGCTTCTGCAGGTCGCGGCCCAGTTCCGCAATCGGCCCCGGCACGCCGAGCCGCGCCAGCGAGCCGGACGGCACCCACCGCTCCTCCCAGTGCGAGCCGGCGCGCAGCCGCAGCAGGCCGGTCGCGAACAGCAGCGGCAGCAGGAACAGCCAGGCGAAGCTGAGCGTGGCAGGCAGCGTCGGCGACACTGTCTTCAGCCCGTCCGCCAGCCCGCTGGTCGCCGCCATGCCGACGAACGGCAGCAGCAGGCCGAGCAGCAGCAGGCCCTGGTGGCGGTACCAGAAATTCGGTCCGAACTTCTGCACCTGGGCGCGCTTGTGCGCCGCCAGCGCCGCCAGCGGCACGGGGGCAATGCCGTTCTCCTCCAGCACCTCGGCGAGCGAGCCGAGGCGCGCAACCGGTATCGCTGTGTCGAAGGGCATGGCGTCTTCCTCCCTGCCATGTTGCCGACCCCCAGAGTCCGCCAGAAGCGGGCGCGATCACACTCACACTTCGGTGACGCGCCGTGCCGCCGCCCTCTTGCCAAGTCCGCGGCGGCGGACAAGGCTGCACGGCGACGCAGGGGGGGAAACATGGCGGATCTGGAACAACGCACGATGGCGAAGGTGTCGGCGCGGCTCGTGCCGTTCCTGATGCTGTGCTACTTCGTCGCCTATCTGGACCGGGTGAACGTCGGCTTCGCCGGGCTGACCATGCGCAAGGATCTGGCGCTGTCGAACGCGGCCTTCGGCCTCGCCTCCGGCATCTTCTTCCTGACCTATTTCGTGTTCGAGGTGCCGTCCAACCTGTTCCTGCACCGCTTCGGCGCGCGCAAATGGATCGCGCGCATCATGCTGACCTGGGGGCTGGTGTCGGGCGCCGATGCGTTCGTGCAGGGCGAGTATTCGTTCTATCTGGTGCGCCTGCTGCTCGGCGCGGCCGAGGCGGGGTTCTTCCCCGGCATCATTTTCTTCCTCACGCTCTGGTTCCCCGGCGTCTATCGCGGCCGCATCGTCGCCTGGTTCATGGCGGCGATCCCGGCGTCCTCGGTGATCGGCGCGCCGGTGTCCAGCCTGCTGCTGTATCTGGACGGCGTCGGCGGACTGAAGGGCTGGCAGTGGCTGTTCGTCGTGGAAGCGGTGCCGGCGCTGATCCTTTCGGTGGTGGTGTTCTTCTACCTGACCGACCGGCCGGCGGACGCAACCTGGCTCGCGCCCGACGAGCGGCGCTGGCTGTCCGACCGGCTGGCGGCGGAGGAGCGGCAGCGCATGGCGGCCGAACATATTTCCGTGGGCCAGGCGCTGCGCGACTGGCGGGTGCTGACGCTGGCGCTGGTCTATTTCGGCGGCGTCGCCACCAACTACGGCATCGGCTTCTGGCTGCCGCAGATCGTGCAGTCCTTCGGCGGCCTGAGCAAGTTCCAGATCGGCCTGATCACGGCGATCCCGTATGCGGTCGGCACGGTGACGATGGTGCTGTGGGGCCGCCATTCCGACCGGCGGATGGAGCGCAAGCTGCACGTCGCGATCCCGCTGGCGGTGGCGGCGGTCGGCATCGCGCTGGCCGGGCTGGTGAGCGACCCGCTGATCAAGATGGTGCTGCTGAGCATCGCCGGCTTCGGCGTGTTCGCCAACCTGCCGGTGTTCTGGACGCTGCCGGCGGCGTTCCTGTCGGGCGCCGGGGCGGCGGCGGGGATCGCCATCATCAACGCGCTGGGCAACCTGGCCGGCTTCGTCGGGCCGTATGCGATGGGCTGGATCAAGGACTCGACCGGCAGTTTCGGCGGCGGCCTGCTGCTGATCGCGGCACTGGCGCTGATCGGCTGCATCGCCGTGCTGCTGCTGCGCCACGACACACGGCTGGAGACGGCGCCGGCGCAGGCGGGGGAGTAGGGGTGGTCATCCTTCGGCTTCGGTTTCCATCTCCTGTCGATTGCGACGCTCGACCGGGCAGCATGCAATCGCAGTGGATTACTGCTGGCTGCTGCCACAGTATGACGAAACGATCCGTCGCTCGCGGGGGGGCGGCCGCGTGCGATCCATGCGGAGCATGAACAGCTTGCCGAGCTTGGGTGCGGACCGATAGCGCCAAAGGAGCGTGCCAGTGGGCACAGGCAATTTGTACCCGAAATTGGACTGGCGCCGATATCCGGCTGCGACGGGCATGATTTTTTTTGTCTTGACGCTTATTTTTGTTTTCGGTTTAACAATGTTTGTTGCAGGTTCGCATTTCTATTGGCAATGGCGCGACGGAGTCGATCAGGTTTCCACCCGCGCCCTGGTAATGCCGGAGGCCGACTATTCGCTGCTTTGGTCGGCGGGGAACATGGCGGCAGCAGGACACCCGGTGGATGTTTACGACGGGTTGAAACTGTTGACTTGGCGCCAGCGGCTGTTTGGCCCGATCTTCAACCGCCTCGATTGGATGTATCCGCCGCCAGTGTTGGCGTTGGGCGTCGGCGTGTCACGTTTCCCGCTGCTCTCTGGCTATTTCGTGTGGATTACGATGATCTGCGGCGCGTCCGTCTGGGTTCTGCGCGCGGCCGGATTGTCGTGGCGGGTTGTGATGCTCGGACTATTCGGGCCGCCGACTTGGACCTGCATTGCGCTGGGCCAACATGCGCCGCTGGTCGCCTCTCTCGTCGTTGCCGGGCTGCTGCGCTCACGCGCCGCACCAGTGCGCGCCGGTATCCAAGTGGCGCTTGCGACGTTCAAGCCGCATCTGGGCATCCTGGTTCCAATCGTGTGGATCGCGCAGCGCCGCTGGACCGCCTTCGTTACCGCCGCGATTGTCACGCTGCTGCTCGCCGCGGGCAGCACGGCCCTGCTTGGCGTCGGCATCTGGTCCGCCTTTCTGCGCGGCACCGGTCTATCGGGTCGCGATTTACTTGAGCACTTCTTCAAGGGCGGCTTTCCATCTTATGCCGCCTCCGTGTTCTGGATGGCGCGCAGTTTCGGCGGCTCGCTCGCGGTCAGCTATGCGGCGCAGGCCGTGGCCGCCGTCCTGGCGGTCGCCGGAACCTGGATGGCGGCGCGGCATGGCAACGACACCGCCGCAGGGACGGTCGCCGTATGCCTGACCCTGCTCGTCTCGCCCTACCTCTATTCCTTCGACATCGTCGGATATTCGATCGTGGTGGCGATGCTGTTCGAGCGTCGGCGCTTTGCCCTTCTGCCAATGCTGCTCTGGCTTGCTGCGGGCGTCAGCGAGTTGTTCACGTTCCTCACGGGGATTGCGGTCCTGCCGGCGCTCATCGCGCTCGCGGCGCTGCTGGCCTGGCGGGAATTCGGCGTGTCCCCGGCACTACCTGCACTGGCCGGGGCGGTGGAACACGCATAGCCTTGTCTCGCCCGGGGACTCCGTGCCGAAGCAGCCGACCGTCGCGTAGCCGGGCAATGCGTCGGCCGGGCGGCCGATGACGACGTTGAAGCGGGACTGCCACGCCGGCAGCGCCGCATCGGGCGGCTGCGGCACGTCGCGTCCGTCCAGCACCACACGCAGCGGCAGTCGAACCGTCAGACCAGCGAAGAACTGCGAGCGGTCAAAGGATTCGAAATACAACGGCACGTCCCGCTGCAGATACGTGTAACCTCCGGAGAAATAGACGTGCAGGGAGCGCACAGCGACGCCGCAGACCTGCGGCACCGCACCGGCGGCGGCGAAAGCGCGGATCATGGCGCCGCCGCGATGCCATGCGTCGGGCGGCGTCGCCCCGGCCAGTGCCGTCGCCGCTTCCCCAGCCGCCAGCAGCAGCGCCGCCGCCGCCGCGAAGGCGACCGACGGTGAACCGCGCCGCAGCCGCCGGATCAGCAACATCAAACCCGGCCCGATCAGCAGCGGTGCGGCAACCATGGCGAGGTAGATGAAGCGCTGCTCCTTGTGCGGCGTCAGGGCATGCAGCGCGACCGTCGCGACAAATGCGATCGCGAGCGCCGGGAAGCGCCGCGCCCCGAGCGCCGCCAGCGCCAGCAGTAACGGGAACACCGGCCCCCAGGCGGCGAGGAAATAGGACGGGGTGAACCACCATGGCCGCGTGCCGAGAGCCGCGCTCACGCCGCCGGCGGTATTGCGGGCAATGTTCAGCCACACCGACTGGAAGGGTGCGCCCCAGGTCAGCGCGTCCAGGCCACCGCCGAGCACCGCCACCGTCGCCAGTCCGGCGGCACAGACCAGCGCCAACGCACGGCAATCGTGCCGCTGCTGCCAGAGCACGGCGAGCGCGAGCGGCGGCGCATACTGGAAGCGCAGCACGGCTGCGAGCCCGAGCAGGATGCCCGACAGCGCCAGCCGCCGCGGCGCGCCCGGCTGCTCGCCAAGCCACAGCGCGAGGATGGCGACATGCGCCGCGATCGGCTCCGTCATGGCCACCGGGGCGAAATAGAGCGCCTCGTACCACAGCGCCCCGAGCAATCCAGTCGCGACGCCGCCCGCCAGCCCGCCATCCCGCTCGCCGACGCGAAAGCCGACATAGGGCACGACGAGCGAAAGGGCGATGCAGCCGAGCCGCACCGCAAACACGTCGCCCCCGGGCGACGGATCGATCAACGCGGCGAGGCGCATGATCGCGGCGATCAGGGCCGGCAGCAGCCAGGAGCGGATACCTTCGACATACTCCCACGGCACCACGCCGCTGCCGAATGCCAGCCGGTGGCCCTGTTCGAGATACTGGAAGGTTTCGTCGATGAACAGGATGTACTGATGCGTCAGCACCAGCCACAGGCGCACGGCCAGCGCAATGGCAAGCACCGCAGCGAGGGCGTGGCGCCGGCGGGCGATCGAATCAGGCGACGCCATGAACGCGCCGCGTGGCACTGCACAGCCAGCGCCATCCGGCCGACTCGAGGCCGAAGCGCACCGGCACCGCGAGGCTGACGGTGACGTGTGCCCACCAGACGTACTGGCGCAGGAACCAGCCCGCCGGCGAAAACGAGGATAGCAGGCCCGGCGTGTTCCAGACCAGGAAGACCGTGGCGAGCACGTTCGCCCACAGCAAGCTCCGCAAGCGTGCCGCTGCCGTGCCGCGCGCCAGCGCCAGCAGGCCCGGCATCTCCAGCACCAGGATGAGGGCGCGGTAGCCGATATTCTGGTGCGACAGGAAGCAGCCTGCGGTCAGGGTGGCCCCGATGATCAGGAACGTCCTGGTCCGCTCCGGCAAAGCGGCGCAGGCGCGCGCGAACTCGGCCTGCGTCGCAAGGCGGATCGCCAGTGTCGCGGCGACGCTCAGGAGCACGGCGAACAGCATGAGCGGGATCGCGTGGCCGGCGGCCTCACGCAATCCCGGATGGCGCGCCATGTCGTCGGCCAGCGCGCGGATCGCAAGCCCGGAACCACCGAAGGGGAGGCTGAAGGCGCCCCAGGTATCGCCGAAATACCCGCCGGCGGTGTTGGCCAGGGCGCGCTGCGTTTCCGCGCCATAGCGCCACGCGAACGCGATGACCGCGACGGCCGCGGCCGCGGCAACTGCCAGGAGGACGCGCATGCGTTCG
>JAJZVE010000270.1 GCA_021845835.1 Pseudomonadota bacterium
GCCGAGCGCGAACAGCCACAATTCGGGCAGCGCGGCGGTGAACACGGTCTTGCCGAGATTGACCAGCACCGCGCCCAGCACCGCGCCGACCAGCGTGCCGCGCCCGCCGACCGCGACCCAGATCACCGCCTCGATGGAGTTGGCCGGCGAGAACTCGCCCGGGTTGATGATGCCGACCTGCGGCACATAGAGCGCGCCGCCGACCCCGGCCATCACCGCCGACAGCACGAACACGAACAGCTTGTACGCCTCCGGCCGGTAGCCGAGGAAGCGCGTGCGGCTTTCGGTGTCGCGCACCGCGATCAGCACTTTTCCAAATCGCGACGTGACGACATAGCGCGCGACCAGCAATTCGGCAGCGAGGAAAGCGGCCGTCGCCACCAGCAGGCCATCGCGCGTCGCGTCCGCGTGCAGCGGCATGCCGAACATGTCCTTGAAGTCGGTGAGGCCGTTGTTGCCGCCGAAGCCCATGTCGTTGCGGAAAAAAGCCAGCAACAGCGCGTAGGTCAACGCCTGCGTGATGATCGAGAGGTACACGCCGGAGACGCGGCTGCGGAACGCCAGCCAGCCGAACACCAGCGCCAGCAGGGCCGGCACCAGCAGCACCATCAGGATGGCGAACGCCGCATTGTCGAAGCCGTGCCAGTACCAGGGCAGTTGCTTCCAGTTCAGGAACACCATGAAGTCCGGCAGCACCGCGTTGCCATAGACGCCGCGCGTGCCGATCTGGCGCATCAGATACATGCCCATCGCGTAGCCGCCGAGCGCGAAAAACGCAGCGTGGCCGAGGCTGAGAATGCCGGCGAAGCCCCACACCAGATCGACGGCAACCGCCAGCATCGCGTAACACAGATATTTCCCGGCGAGCGAGACCGCATAGGTCGGCACATGCAGCGCCGAATTTTCCGCCGCCGCGAGGTTCAGCACCGCGAGCAGCGCCGCGCCGCCGAGCACCAGCGCGAGGCAGAGCGAGGTCGCGGTGCGGCTCATGCTTCCACCGCCCGTCCCCTGAGCGGGAACAGGCCCCGCGGCTTGCGCTGGATGAACACGATCAGCAGCACCAGCACGACGATCTTGCCCAGCACCGCACCCGCCACGGGTTCGAGGAACTTGTTGACGATGCCGAGCGTCAGCGCGCTGACCAGCGTGCCCCACAGATTGCCGACACCGCCGAACACCACCACCATGAAACTGTCAATGATGTAGCCCTGGCCAAGATTGGGGCTGACATTGTCGATCTGGCTCAGCGCCACGCCCGCCATGCCAGCCACGCCGGAGCCGAGGCCGAAAGTAAGCGCGTCGATCCACGGCGTACGGATGCCCATCGCCGCCGCCATGCGGCGGTTCTGCGTCACCGCGCGCATGCGCAGGCCGAGCGGCGTCGCCCGCAGCACCGCCATCAGCGCCGCGAGCACCAGGACGGCGAAGACGATGATATAGAGCCGGTTGAACGTGATGGTCACGCCGCCCCACTGCGCCGCGCCGCTCATCCAGCCGGGCGTGGTCACGTTGCGGTTGCTGGCGCCGAAGATGCTGCGCACCGCCTGCTGCAGCGTAAGCGACAGGCCCCAGGTGGCGAGCAGCGTTTCCAGCGGCCGGCCATAGAGGAAGCGGATCAGCAGCCGTTCGATGGCGATCCCGACCGCGCCGGCAACCACGAAGGCGAGCGGCACCGCGAGCAGCACGCCGGCGCCGGTGAGCGCCGGCGCATAGGCCGTGACCAGTTGCTGCACCACGAAGGTCGTGTAGGCGCCGAGCATCACCATTTCGCCGTGTGCCATGTTGATCACGCCCATGACACCGAATGTGATTGCCAGCCCTGCGGCGGCGAGCAGCAGCACCGAGCCGAGCGAGATGCCGTAGAACACCGCCTGCGCCCAGGCCCACAGCCGCTGCACGCGCGCGATCGCGGCGATGGCGTGCGAGGCTGCGGCGGCCACTTGCGGCGGCTGGTTGCTGAGTGCCGCGAGCAGGTTGCTGGCGTCGAGATCGCCGCGCGCGCGCAGCACCGCAATCGCGGCGAGACGATCGGGAACCGGCACGTCGCCCTTGGCGAGCAGCGCTGCCGCATGCGCCTGTTCCATCGCGCGCTTCACGCCCGCGTCCTGCTCCCTGGCCAGCGCACGGTCGAGCACCGGCAGCGCGGCAGGGTCGGGTTGTGCAAACAGCGCCTGTGCCGCCTTCATCCGCTTGTCGGGATCGGCGGAGAACAGCGTCAGCGATCCCATCGCCGCTTCGATGGCACGGCGCACGCCGTTGTTCAGGCGCACTTTCTTCAGTTCGCCGTCCGGTGCCGCGGCTTTCGCCCCGGTGCGTGCGTTCAGCGTCGCATCGCCCTGTCTGATCCACAGTGATTTGTCGGGCGCGACAAAAAGCGTGCCGCTTTGCAAAGCCGCGATGGTCGGCTCCGCCTGCGCGCTGCCTGAGACGGCAAGGGCGTCCACCGACTTGCGAATATCGTCGTAGCTGCCGGCGAGACCGGCAAACGGATCGTCCTGCGCGCGTGCGGCGAGCGGAACGAGCGCGATCAGCAGCAGCAGGACGCGAAGGAAACGCATTACTTTCTCTGCGCAGAAGGGAAGGGGGCGGGACGCGGCCCGCCCCCGCATTCAGACCGGTGGCGCTACTTGCTGGCGCCGCCGCACTTGCCGGTCTTGACGTTGAAGTTGCCGCAGTAGAGCGGGTGGCGCCAATCGGCGATCAGGTCACGCGAGCCTTCCAGATACGGCGACCATTCCTGCGCGACCACGGTGCCGGACGTCTGCCAGACGACGTTGAACTGGCCGTCGCCCTGTACTTCTCCGATCAGCACCGGCTTGGTGATGTGGTGGTTCGGCATCATCGCCGCATAGCCGCCGGTCAGGTTCGGCACCGTCACGCCGATCATCGCGTCGATGACCTTGTTCGGGTCGGTGGTGCCGGCCTTCTCGACCGCCTTCACCCACATGTTGAAGCCGATGTAGTGCGCCTCCATTGGGTCGTTGGTGGTGCGCTTCGGCTTTTTCGTGAAGTCGTGCCACTCGGCGATGAACGCCTTGTTGGCCGAAGTATCGACGCTTTCGAAGTAGTTCCAGGCGGCGAGGTGGCCGATCAGCGGCCTGGTGTCGATACCGGCCAGCTCCTCCTCGCCGACCGAAAACGCGACGACCGGGATGTCGGTCGCCTTCAGACCCTGGTTGCCGAGTTCTTTGTAGAACGGCACGTTGGCGTCGCCGTTGATGGTGGAGACGACGGCGGTCTTCTTGCCGGCCGAGCCGAACTTCTTGATTTTCGACACCTCGGTCTGCCAGTCGGCGAAGCCGAACGGTGTGTAGTTGACCAGGATATCGTCCGGCGCGACGCCCTTGCTCTTGAGATACGCCTCAAGGATCTTGTTGGTGGTGCGCGGATAGACGTAGTCGGTGCCTTCCAGCACCCAGCGCTTCACGCCTTCCTCGCCCATCAGGTAATCCACCGCCGGGATCGCCTGCTGGTTCGGCGCCGCGCCGGTATAGAACACGTTGCGGCTGCTTTCCTCGCCTTCGTACTGCACGGGGTAGAACAGGATGCCGTTCAGCTCCTCGAACACCGGCAGCACCGACTTGCGCGACACCGATGTCCAGCAGCCGAACACCGCGGCGACCTTGTCGACCGCGAGCAGCTCGCGCGCCTTTTCCGCGAACAGCGGCCAGTTGGAGGCGGGATCGACCACCACCGGCTCCAGCTTCTTGCCGAGCAGGCCGCCCTTCTTGTTCTGGTCGGCAATCAGCATCAGCATCACGTCCTTCAGCGTGGTCTCGCTGATCGCCATGGTGCCGGAGAGCGAATGCAGGATGCCGACCTTGATCGTGTCCTCGGCGCGCGCGGCGCCGGGCAGCAGGACGGCGGCGAAGGCGGCAGCGCCGAGCGCCGCGCCGCGCAGCCAGGAGCGGAGTGAAGCCATTTGTGGATCCTTGCGGTTCTTGTTCGGCCATGCGGCAGCCCCCGGCTGCCCTCGGAGTAAGCAGGCAAGTCCCGTGCCAGCTTTGTGAACGGGCGGCGGATGGCACCGTCAGATGCAAATGCCGAAACTTTGCTCAGTTCGGCTAAGGCAGTGGCGCGTAAATGCGCACGAAGGACGGTGTTGGCGCCATGCTGCATCGCACTGCTCGCATGGCGTATGAGGAACGTGCTACAATTCCGTTCCCCCACAGCGTCAGGACCGCGCGCCCATGCCTCGGCTGATCCCTCCGTTGCTCGGCCTTCTGCTCGCCGCCGGCGTCGCGGTCGCGGCGCAGGCGAAGGGGGCGGTGCTGGTGATGAATTCCGGCGATGCCACGCTCAGCGTGGTCGATATGGCGCAGCGCCACGAAATCCGGCGGATCCCGGTGCTGCGCGAGCCGCATCACTGGGCGCTGTCGCCGGACGGGCGGGAACTGATGGTCGGCGACACGGTGGGCAACGCGCTGTTCGCGCTCGATCCGGACACGTTCGCGCTGCGCCGGCGCGTCGCGTGCGCCGATCCGTATCAGCTCGGCTACAGCCCCGACGGCAAGTTCCTGACCGTCAACGGCCTCGCGCGCAACCAGGTGGACGTGTACGACGCGGCGACGCTGCAGCTCGTGAAGCGGTTCCCGCTCGCCTCGATGCCAAGCCATCTGGCCTATGCGCCGGACGGCGCGCGCGTGTTCGTGACGTTGCAGGGCACCGGCCGGCTCGCCGCGATCGACCTGCGCGCCATGTCGGTCGCATGGGACGTGACGGTGGGGCGCGTGCCGGCCGGCGTACTGTGGCTCGACGGGCATGTGCTGGTGGCGCTGATGGGCGAGGACGGGTTCGCCGTGGTCGATCCGGCGGACGGCCGCGTGCTGCGCCGGGTGCCGACCGGCAAGGGCGCGCACCAGTTGTTCCTCTCGCCGGACGGGCGCACGCTGTGGGTGAACAACCGCGTCGCCGGCACGACGACGGCGATGGATGCGGCGACACTGACCTTGCGGCGCACCTACGCGGTACCGGGCGGCCCGGACGACATCGCGTTCGCGCCGGATGGCAAGCTGTGGATCACCGAGCGCTTCGCGCGCAGGATCGGCGTGCTCGATCCGGCGACCGGCGATGTGCAGACGATCGACGTGGGCCGCTCGCCGCACGGGATCTTCCTCAACCCGAAGGCCGAGCCAGCGGCGCAGGCCAGCGCCGGCTAGCATGAGCCCGACGCTGCCGTTTGATCTTGCCGCCGGCTGGCTGCAGGAAAACCTGATCCTGCCGCTGCTGTATCGCGCCGGCCTGATGCAGTGGGAGGAAATCGCGTTCGGCTGGGCGCTGTTCGCGGTCTATGGCGCGGCCCAGGTGGCGGCGACCTACGCCGTCTGCGTGCCGCTGGAACGCTTCCGTCCGGTCGAACGCTGGCCGGACCGCAAGGCGGTCGGCGTCGATGTGCTGTACACGCTGATCTCGCGGGTCGGGCTGCTGCCGCTGGTGACGTTCGTGCTGTTCTATCAGTTGCAGGTGTGGGTGAACGGCTGGCTCACCGACCACGGCCTGATCCCGCCGACGCTGGAGGGGGTGTTTCCGTACCTGCTCGGCAGGCCGGTGCTGACGTTTTTCCTCTATGTCGCGATCCTGGATTTTTCCGAGTACTGGCGCCACCGGCTAAGCCATGTGTTCGGCTGGTGGTATGCGCTGCATGCCGTGCATCACGCGCAGCGGCAGATGACGTTCTGGTCCGACGACCGCAACCATCTGCTGGACGATGTGATCGGCTTCGTCTGGTTCACCGCCGTCGCACTGCTGATCGGCATTCCGCCGATGCAGTTCCCGCTGCTGGTGCTGCTGCTGCGGCTGGTCGAGAGCCTGTCGCACGCCAATACGCGGCTTTCGTTCGGCCGGCTCGGCGAGCGGCTGGTGGTCAGTCCGCGCTTCCATCGCGCGCATCACGGCGTGCTGGCCGCAGGGCAGCGCAGCGTCAATTACGGCGCCGTGCTGCCGTGGTGGGACATGCTGTTCCACACGGCGGATTTTTCCCGCGACTACGTGCCGACCGGCGACCCGGGCGCGGAGGAGGCGCTCGCCACCGGCGGCTACGCTGCGCAGCAATGGGCGGGGCTGCGGCGCATGCTGCGGTCGCTGGCACCGGGCTGATCTATCCGCCGCGCCAGCGCAGTGCCCGCCGCTCCACGGCCCCGATCAGCAGCGCGCTCGCGTAGCCGAGCAGGCCGAACAGCACCACGCCGGCGTACAAATCAGGCGCCCGGAAGGCGCGTGCGGCGAGCAGGATCCACTGGCCCAGCCCGTCACGCCCGGCCAGCATCTCGCCCACGCCCGCCAGCACCAGCGCCACCGTCAGGCCGAGCCGCGCGCCCGCCAGGATGTCCGGCATCGCGCTCGGCAGCGCCACCTTGCGGATCACGGCGAGGCGCGTCAGGCCCAGCGCGCGGCTGACCTCGTACAATCGTGGTTCGACCGCCGCGAAGCCGTGTACGGTG
>JAJZVE010000271.1 GCA_021845835.1 Pseudomonadota bacterium
TCGCCGCCAACGAGCCGCGCGTCTATGCCGAGGCCGACGTCCTCTGCGAATGTCCCGACTACGTGAACTTTGTGCTGACCGGGCGCTGGGCGGCTCGCGCAGGAACGCCACCTGCAAGTGGAACTACGACCCGGTGGCCGGCTGCTTCCACGACGACCTGAACGCGGCGCTGGGCGTTGCCGGGCTGGCCGGCAAGCTGCCGCAGCCGATCTTCGCGGTCGGCGCCGGCACGCTTGCGCCGGGCGCGGTGCTGATGATCGGCGGCACCTCCGTCGTGCATCTGTTCCATCTGCCGGCGGAGATGGCGGTTCCCGGCTTCTGGGGGCCGTATCCGCATGCGCTGGTCGAGGGGCACCGGCTGGTCGAGGCCGGGCAGATTTCCGCCGGCTCGGTGCTGACCTGGCTGTCGCGGGACGTGTTCGCGCTCGACGATGCCGGCCTCGCGAAACTGTCGCGCGCAGCGGCGGCGTTCCCGGTCGGTGGCATTGGCCTGCTGGAAAGCCGGCTGCAACGCCTGTTCGGCCTGAAGGAAGCGATCGTCGTGCCGGTGAGCGGAGAGGACGACGCGCTGCTGCTGGACAGCGCCGCCCGCGCCGCCGGCCGCCTGCTGGCCGGACTCGGCAGGGTGCCGCTGATCGGCGTGTCCTGGGGCCGCACCATGAGCGCGGTCGCGCACCATCTGCCGCCGTTCTGGAACGAGGGGGCGGCGGTGGTGCTGCTGAACGGCGCCATGACCATCCGCACCGTCGCGACCGGCACCAACAACGTCGCCGAGCGTTTCGCGCTGTCGGCCAGGGGCACGGCGACGCTGCTGCCGGTGCCGGCGATCCTGGGCCATGCGGCGACCCGGCTGGCGCTGGAGCAGGATCCCACGATCGCGTCCGTGCTCGCGCCCGGGCGCCAGGCGCCGGTGATCTGCTTCGGCCTGGGCGCGATCGGCCCGGACTCGGTGCTGGTGCAGTCCGGCTTCGTGTCGGAGGCGGAGGCGGCGGCGCTGCGGGCGAAAGGGGCGGTCGGCGACATCCTGAGCCGCTATATCGACGCCGCGGGCGAGATCGTGGACGCGGACCTCGATGCCCGGACCATCGGCCTCGACCTGCGGTTCTGCCGCGACCGCGCGTTCTCGATCGGCGTCGGCTGCGGCAAGGCCAGGCACGCCGTCACCCGCGCCGCGGTCAGGGCCTGCTATGTCAACGCCCTGGTGACGGACGAACAGACCGCCCTTTTCCTGCTGGATGATGCCCGCCATGGACAGGACTGAACACGGCCCGTTGGGGCCGACCGGAATCGCCGACGGGATGCCCGCGCCGCCGTTGCGCAATCCCGGCACGAAGCTGCGGCCGGAATGGCTGGAGGGGGTGCAGGTCAACCTCTCGGCCACCGAGCGGCGGGCAGGCAGCTATGCCGCCCGGCGCTCGGTGAAGAAGGAATACCAGGCGGCGTGGCTGGTGAAGGCGGTCCAGTGCATCGACCTGACGACCCTGGCCGGGGACGACACGCCCGGCCGCGTGCATCGCCTGGCGTGGAAGGCACGCCGTCCGCTGCGCGAAGATATCGTCGCCGCGCTGGGCCTCGCCGATGCGCCGCCGACCGTCGGCGCCGTCTGCGTCTATCCGTCGATGGTCGCGCCGGCGGTGCGCGCGCTCGACGGTTCGGGCATCCCGGTCGCCTCGGTCGCCGCCGGATTCCCGGCCGGGCTGACGCCGTTGCCGCAGCGGCTGGCCGAAATCCGCTACGCGATCGAGGCGGGGGCGACGGAAATCGACATCGTCATCCATCGCGCGCATGTCCTGACCCAGAACTGGACGGCGCTGTACGACGAGGTCAGCGCGATGCGCGAGGCCTGCGGCCCGGCGCATCTGAAGGCGATCCTGGGCACCGGCGACCTGCGAACCCTGCGCAACGTCTATCGCGCGTCGATGGTGGCGATGATGGCCGGCGCGGATTTCATCAAGACCTCGACCGGCAAGGAGGACGTGAACGCGACGCTGCCGGTGAGCCTGGTGATGGTGCGCGCGCTGCGCGACTACGGCGAGCGTACCGGGGTTGCCATCGGCTTCAAGCCGGCGGGCGGATTGCGCACCGCCAGGGATGCGCTGACCTGGCAGATCCTGATGAAGGAGGAACTCGGCCGGCGCTGGCTGGAACCCGACCTGTTCCGCATCGGCGCCAGCTCGCTGCTCGGCGACATCGAGCGCCAGCTTGAGCATTTCGCGACCGGCCGGTACGCCGCCGCGACCCACCACGCCCTTGCCTGAGGATCGGCCCGTGTCCAACGTGAAAGACATCCTGCGCACCATGGAGTACGGCCCCGCGCCCGAATCCGCGAGCCATGTCGCCGACTGGCTCGAACAGCACGGCGACGGATTCCGCCACTTCATCGGCGGCGCCTTCGTCGCTTCCCGCAATGGAGCGACGTTCGAGGTGACGAACCCGGCGCGCGGCACACGGCTGGCGACCGTCGCCGAAGGCAAGGCGGCCGACATCGACGCCGCGGTGAGCGCCGCGCGCGCCGCGCTGCCGGCATGGGCGGCCACACCCGGACATGTCCGTGCCCGCTACCTCTATGCCATCGCGCGCCACATCCAGAAGCGCGAGCGGTTCCTCGCGGTGCTGGAGACGATGGACAACGGCAAGCCGATCCGCGAAAGCCGCGACATCGACATCCCGCTGGTGGCGCGGCATTTCTATCATCATGCCGGCTGGGCCGAGCTGATCGAGAGCGAGTTCCCCGGCTACGGCCCGGTCGGCGTGTGCGGGCAGATCATCCCGTGGAATTTTCCGCTGCTGATGCTGGCCTGGAAGATCGCGCCGGCGCTGGCGGCCGGCAACACGGTGGTGCTCAAGCCTGCCGAGTTCACGCCGCTCACCGCGCTCGCGTTCGCCGAGATCTGCCGCGAGATCGCGCTGCCGCCGGGCGTGGTCAACATCGTCTGCGGCGACGGCGAGACCGGCGCGGCGCTGGTTGCGCATCCGCACGTGGACAAGATCGCCTTTACCGGATCGACCGAGGTCGGGCGGCTGATCCGCCGCGCGACCGCCGGGACCGGCAAGAAGCTGTCGCTGGAACTCGGCGGCAAGTCGCCGTTCATCGTGTTCGAGGACGCCGACCTGGACGGCGCGGTGGAAGGCGTGGTCGATGCCATCTGGTTCAATCAGGGGCAGGTCTGCTGTGCCGGCTCGCGCCTGCTGGTGCAGGAGGGCATTGCCGAGCGCTTCCTGCACAAGCTGCGCCGGCGCATGGAGACGCTGCGCATCGGCGACCCGCTCGACAAATCGGTCGATATCGGCGCCATCGTCGCGGCGGTGCAGCTACGGCGCATCGCGGAACTGGTGCGCAAAGGCCAGGCGGAAGGCGGCACGCTGTGGCAATCCGCGGCGCCGCTGCCGGATACCGGGCATTTCTTTCCGCCCTCGCTTTTCGTCGATGTCGAACCTGCCTCGACGGTTGCGGAGGTCGAGATTTTCGGCCCGGTTGCCGTGGCGATGACGTTCCGCACGCCGGCCGAGGCGGTGCAGCTCGCCAACCACACGCGCTACGGGCTGGCGGCGTCGATCTGGTCAGAGAACATCAACCTTGCCCTCGACACCGCGGCCGCGGTGAAGGCCGGCGTGGTATGGGTGAATTCCACCAACCTGTTCGATGCCGCCGCCGGCTTCGGCGGCTATCGCGAGAGCGGCTTCGGGCGCGAGGGCGGGCGCGAAGGGCTGCAGGAATATCTTGTTGCGGACTGGGAAAAGGCACTGCCCGAGCTGCCGCAGGGCGAACGCGTACGGCTGCAGGCCGCACCGGCCGGCGCGGGTCTGCCGCACGATCTGCCGGACATCGACCGCACGGCGAAGCTCTATGTCGGCGGCAGGCAGGTGCGCCCGGACTCCGGCTACAGCTACGCGGTGACGGACCCGAACGGGATGCCGGTCGGGCTGGCCGGCCTCGGCAACCGCAAGGACATCCGCAACGCCGTCGAGGCCGCGGAGAAGGCCGCAGGATGGGGCGGCGCGACCGCGCATAACCGTGCCCAGGTGCTGTACTACATTGCCGAGAATCTCGCGGCGCGGGCTGCGTCATTCGTGGAGCGGCTGCGCGGCTTCGGCCACGATGCCGCGGCGGCACGCGACGAGGTTGATGCGGCGGTGCGGCGCATCTTCTTCTATGCTGCCCATGCCGACAAGTACGACGGCCGCGTCCATGCCACGCGCTCGCGCCATGTCACGCTGGCGATGACGGAACCGTTCGGCGTGATGGGGATCGTCTGTCCGGACGAGGCGCCGCTGCTCGGCTTCGTCTCGCTGGTGATGCCGGCCATCGCGATGGGCAACCGCGTCATTGCCGTGCCGTCGCCGTGCTGGCCGCTGGCCGCAACGGATTTCTATCAGGTGCTCGACACGTCGGATGTGCCCGGCGGTGTCGTCAACATCGTCACCGGCGAGCGCGACGAACTGGCGAAGACCCTTGCCGGGCATGATGCGGTGGCGGCCGTCTGGTATCACGGCCCGCGGGCGGGCGGTGCGGCGGTGGAAGCCGCTTCGGCGGGGAATCTGAAGTTCTGCTGGACCAACGCCGGCAAGGCGCGCGACTGGCTGTCGGCGACGGAGGGGCAGGGCGCGGCGTATCTGCGCCGTGCGACTCAGATCAAGAACATCTGGGTGCCGTACGGGGAATGACGCCGGAAGCCGCCCGTCCAGACCTGTTCCCGTCATGCCGACGGGCAGGCGCGGTCAGACCGCGCGCAATTGGGCTTCGTCGATGACCCGTTCGTGACTGTCGAGCGCACTCTTGGCCCGATACTGGCAGCCACCGGAGGTCACCGGCAGGATACGGACAATCGTATAGACGCCAGGCCGTACGTTGCCGTCGAACCTGCCTGGGACGAACGCGACACGGTCGCCCACGGCGAATTTGTGTGAACTCATTCAGATCCTCCACGGGCGGCACGCTCGGTGCCGCCCCAGATCGGCCGTTCGCCGGATCTTCAGACTGCCTGGAGATTTCCGGCGGAAGTCTTGCCTTGCTGGCCGCGTTCCAGCTCGTAGTTGAGCTTCTGGCCCTCTTTCAAAGTCACCAGGCCGGCACGCTCCACCGCCGAGATGTGGACGAACACATCCTTCGAACCGTCAGTGGGCTGGATGAAGCCGAAGCCCTTCTGCGCATTGAACCACTTGACTATTCCTGTCGACATCATGCGTCTCCGCTATTGGCCCACGCCCCGCACCCTGCAGGACATTCAACTTTTCAATGGGGCGATGTGCCACGCTCACGCAGAGTTGACGTAGAAATCCATCCCCGGCTGAAAAGCTCAGCCGCAAATGGTAGATAGTCCATTACAAAAAAATTGCAAGGTGAACGGCGAGAGCCGCCCAAATGTGTATCGTGGCAATTTTTCAGGCCATCCTGACGTTGCAAGGAAGTACCGAAAGATTCGCCGTCCCGCCACGGATTCAATTGTCGCGGGCAGGTCAGCCGTGGCGTCCCCGCTCGCTGTCCAGATGGGCCATCTGCGCTGGCGGATAGCGCCCGCCCGCCGCCGCCCCTTTCGGCACCGCCCGCGCGATGGCGGTAAGGTCGTCCGCGGTCAGCGTCACCGCGGCGCCGCCCAGCGCCTCGGCGAGCTGGTCGCGGCGGCGCGCGCCGATCAGCGGCACGATGTCGCTGCCCTGCGCCATCACCCAGGCGATCGCCAGTTGCGCGACGCTCGCGTCCCTGGCCGCGGCGATCGGCCGCAGCCGGTCCACCAGCCCCAGGTTGCGCTGCAGGTTCTCGCCCTGGAAGCGCGGCCCACGGGCGCGCCAGTCGCCGGCCGCCACGCCCTCCGCCCGCCAGTGCCCGCTGATCAGTCCGCGCGACAGCACGCCATAGGCGGTCACGCCGATCCCGAGCGTGCGGCAGGTGGCAAGGATGCCGTCCTCGATGCCGCGCGAGAGCAGGGAATATTCGATCTGCAGGTCCGCGATCGGATGCACCGCGGCGGCGCGGCGGATCGTCTCCGTCCCGACCTCCGACAGTCCGATGGCGCGCACATGGCCGGCCTTCACCAAATCGGCGATGGCGCCGATGGTGTCCTCGATCGGCACCGCCGGATCGACGCGCGCCGGCCGGTAGATGTCGATGTGCCCGACGCCGAGCCGCTGCAGCGAATAGGCGGCGAAATTCTTCACCGCGGCCGGTCGCGCGTCGTAGCCGATCCAGCCGCCGGCGGGATCGCGCAGCGCGCCGAACTTGACGCTGAGCACCGCCTGATCGCGCCGCGCGCCACGCAGCGCCTCGCCGATCAGCATCTCGTTGTGGCCCATGCCGTAGAAATCGCCGGTGTCGAGCAGCGTGACGCCGGTCTCCAGCGCGGCATGGATTGTGGCGATGCTCTCGGCGCGATCGGCCGGCCCGTACATCCCGGACATGCCCATGCAGCCGAGTCCCAGCGCCGAGACGCGCGGAGAT
>JAJZVE010000272.1 GCA_021845835.1 Pseudomonadota bacterium
GCCAGCCCGGTGACCAGCATCAGCACGCTGCGTGTCACGACGGCCGATATGCTGCTCGGCGCGGATTGGCTGCGCGGCAACCGCGTGTGGATTTCCTACGCCGCGCACCGTGTGACCATCCAGCCGCATCCGCCGGACGGGTGAGGCGCCGGCGCGACGGGCGGCGAGCGCCCCTCGACACGCCCCATCCCCCTCCGTAAAGCCGCACCGAACCCTGCGGAGCGCCCATGCCCGACCTGACCTGGAACGCCAGCACCTGGAACCAGGGCTACGACTGGTCCGGCGGCGGCGAGGAATGGAGTGTCGCGTGGGGCGGCAGCGAGGCGCAGTGGTTCGGCGCGCTGCTGCCGCGGCTGCATCGCGCGCTGCCGGCCCGCGCCATCCTGGAAATCGCCCCCGGCTTCGGCCGCTGGACGCGCTTCCTGCTGCCGGCGTGCCGGGACTATCTCGGCATCGATCTCTCGACCCGGTGCATCGACGCCTGCACGCGCGCCTTCGCGGCCGTGCCGCACGCGCGCTTCGCGGTCAACGACGGCACCTCGCTCGCGGCGGCGCAGCGGCGGCAATACGACCTGGTCTTCTCCTTCGACTCGCTGGTGCATGCCGAGCTGCCAGTGCTGGCGGCGTATGTGCCGCAGATCCTCGCCTGCCTCGCGCCGGGCGGCGTTGCCTTCGTCCATCATTCCAACCTGCTCGCCCACGATCCCGAACGCGACTCGCCGCATTCGCGCGCGCGCAGCGTTTCCGCAGCCGCCGTCGCCGATCTGGTGGCGGCGGCGGGCGGGACGGTGCTGCTGCAGGAAGTGGTGGCCTGGGCCGCCATCCCGGCCCACGACGCCCTCACGCTGTTCGCCAACGGCGCCGATTACCCGCAGGGCCCGGCCGTAGTCCTGGACAATCCGCATTTCATGCAGGAGGCGGAATTGATCCGCCGCTTCCAGGCGCCCTGGAACGGCGCCCTGCCGGGGCGGCGCTGACATGCCGCGCCCGGTCGCCCGCTTCGTCTGCCAGGCCTGCGGTGCGGTCACGCCGAAATGGGCGGGGCGGTGCGAGACCTGCGGCGCGTGGAACACCATCGCCGAGGAAACCGCCGACCCGGCGCTGGCGCGGCCGAAGGCGGCGCCGGGGCGCAAGATCGGCTTCGTCCCCCTGACGGGAGAGGCCGCGCCGCCGCCGCGCGCCGCCACCGGCATCGCGGAGCTGGACCGCGTGCTGGGCGGCGGCCTGGTGCCCGGCTCGGCGGTGCTGCTGGGGGGCGATCCGGGGATCGGCAAATCCACGCTGCTGCTGCAGGCCGCCGCGGCGCTGGCCCGCGCCGGGCGGCGGGTGCTGTATGTCTCGGGCGAGGAGGCGATCGAGCAGGTGCGCATGCGCGCGCGCCGGCTCGATCTGGCCGACGCGCCGCTCGGCCTCGCCGCCGCCATCAATTTGCGCGACATCGCGGCGTCGCTGGAAGCCGAAAGCGACGCGGCGCTGGTGGTGATCGACAGCATCCAGACGATGTGGCTCGACAGCATCGAAAGCGCGCCGGGGTCGGTGACACAGGTGCGCGCCTCGGCCTTCGAGCTGATCCGGCTCGCCAAGGCGCGCGGGTTCGCTCTCGTGCTGGTCGGGCATGTGACCAAGGACGGGGCGATCGCGGGGCCGCGGGTGCTGGAGCACATGGTCGATGCGGTGCTGCACTTCGAAGGCGACCGCGGCCACCAGTTCCGCATCCTGCGCGGCGTCAAGAACCGCTTCGGCGCCACCGACGAGATCGGCGTGTTCGAGATGACCGACCGCGGCCTCGCCGAGGTCGCCAATCCGTCGGCCCTGTTCCTCGCCGAGCGGCGCGGCAACGTCTCCGGCAGCGCCGTGTTCGCGGGGCTGGAGGGGACGCGGCCGGTGCTGGTGGAGGTGCAGGCGCTGCTCGCCGCCAATCCCGGCGGCGCGCCGCGGCGGTCGGTGATCGGGTGGGAGGCGGGCCGGCTCGCCATGCTGCTCGCGGTGCTGGAGGCGCGCTGCGGGCTGCGGCTGTCGGCGAGCGATGTCTATCTCAACATCGCCGGCGGCCTGCGCATCGCCGAGCCGGCGGCGGATCTGGCGGTGGCGGCGGCGCTCGCCTCGGCGGCGGCGGACCGGCCGACCGATCCCGGCCGCGTCTATTTCGGCGAGGTCGGCCTGTCCGGCGAAATCCGCCAGGTGGCGCAGGCGGAAGCGCGGCTGAAGGAGGCGCAGAAGCTTGGCTTCGCCGCCGCCTGCCTGCCGCGCCGGGTGGCGCGCGGCAACCGGCCGCTGGCTGCACCCGAGGGGATCGCGCTGCATGAGATCGGGCACCTGTCGGACCTCGTCGCCGCATTCCGGCATTGAGGCGCTGGCATCGCCGGCCGGCCGGGCGATATATCGCGCGGGCACGTGGGGCGGGGTGGCGTGAACTGGGTTGATCTGTGCGTCATCGGCGTCATCGCCGTGTCTGCGTTGCTCGCCTTCCTGCGCGGCTTCGTGCGCGAGGTGCTGGGCATCGGCGCCTGGGTCGGCGCCGGCTTCTTCGCCGTCTGGGCGGCGCCGTTCGTCACCCCGCGGTTTCTGCACTGGGTCGGCCCGGATTTCGGCAAGCCGGCGGCGCTCGCGGCGATGTTCCTGGTGGCGCTGATCGTGCTCTCGGCGGTCTCCGCCATGATCGGCGGGGTTGTGCGGATGTCGCTGCTGGGTGGCGTGGATCGCACGCTCGGGGTGGTTTTCGGGCTGCTGCGGGGTGCGGCGCTGGTCGCCTTCGCCTATATCGCGGCGGGATGGGTGGTGACGGCCGACCAGTGGCCGGCCGCGGTGCGGCAGGCCCGCACGCTCCCGCTCGCCTATCAGGTGGCCGTGTTCGCCGCGGACCTGCTGCCGCACGACTATCGCCCGAGCGTCGCCCGTCCCCCCGGCGGGCGCGAGACCCGGGCGGACGACCTGCTGCGCGCCCTGCCGCAGGGACGGGCCCTCGCCCATCCCTGACCGGGGCCAGGAGAGCCGACGCGATGCCGCACCCGATGGAACCCGGCCACGACGACAAGCTGCATGAGGAATGCGGCGTCGTCGGCGTCTGGAACGCGACCGATGCCGCAGCGCTGGCGGCGCTGGGGCTGCACGCGCTGCAGCATCGCGGGCAGGAGGCGACCGGGATCGTCAGCTTCGACGGCGAGCATTTCCATTCGCATCGCGGCCTCGGCCTGGTTGGCGACAATTTCTCCGATGCGCGGGTGATCGCGGGGCTGCCCGGCAGCCGCGCCGTCGGCCACAACCGCTACGCCACCACCGGCGACACGGTGCTGCGCAACGTGCAGCCGCTCTACGCCGATTTCGAATTCGGCGGGCTGGCGGTCGGGCACAACGGCAACCTGACCAACGCCACCGCGCTGCGCCGCGCCCTGGTGCGGCGCGGCTGCCTGTTCCAGTCCACGATGGACAGCGAGGTGTTCATCCACCTGATCGCCATCAGCCTCTATTCCACCGTGATCGACCGGCTGATCGATGCGCTGAAGCAGGTGATCGGCGCCTATTCGCTGATTGCGCTGACCAACGAGGCGCTGATCGGCGCGCGCGACCCGCTGGGCGTGCGTCCGCTGATCCTGGGCCGGCTGGACGGCGGCGGCTTCGTGCTGGCGAGCGAGACCTGCGCGCTCGACATCGTCGGCGCCGAGTTTGTGCGCGACGTGGAGCCGGGCGAGATCGTGGTGATCGACGAGGCGGGCGTTCACAGCATCCGTCCGTTCGGCCGCGCCCGGCCACGCTTCTGCGTGTTCGAGTACATCTACTTCGCGCGCCCGGATTCGATCGTGGAGGGCATGCCGGTCTATGAGGCGCGCAAGCGTATCGGCGCCGAGCTGGCGCGCGAGAGCCATGTGGCGGCGGACGTGATCGTGCCGGTGCCCGATTCCGGCGTGCCGGCGGCGATGGGGTATGCGACGGAAAGCGGCCTGCCGTTCGAACTCGGCATCATCCGCAACCACTATGTCGGCCGCACCTTCATCGAGCCGACCGACCACATCCGCAATCTCGGCGTCAAGCTGAAGCACTCCGCCAACCGCCCGATGCTGGAGGGGCGGCGCGTGGTGCTGGTGGACGACAGCATCGTGCGCGGCACCACCAGCCGCAAGATCGTGGAGATGGTGCGCCAGGCCGGGGCGGCGGAGGTGCACATGCGCATTTCCTCGCCGCCGACCACGCATTCCTGCTTCTACGGCATCGACACGCCGGAGCGCGGCAAGCTGCTGGCGGCGCGGCACAGCATCGACGAGATGGCGGCGCTGATCGGGGCGGATAGTCTGGCCTTCGTCTCGATCGACGGCCTGTATCGCGCGCTGCGCCAGGGATCCCGCGACCCCGCCGCGCCGCATTACTGCGACGCCTGCTTCACCGGCGACTACCCGATCCCGCTGCCGGACGCCTCGCACAACGACAACCGGCAATTGTCGCTGCTGAGCGAGTCGCGCTGAGGGCAGGGGGTGCGCCGGCGTCAGCCGCGGATGACGCCGTCCGTTCGCCGCCGCAGTTCCGCCCGTACGTCCCCGGTGCATCCGCCGGCCAGCCACCAGTCGCGCAAGGCGCGCAGCAGCGCGCCCATCTCCGGCCCCGCCGGCACGCCGGCCGCGCGCAGGTCGCGGCCGCGCAGCGGAAACGCCGGCGCGGGCATGGCCGACAGCCGCGCCAGCAGGTCCGCATCGCCGCCGGCGAGCCAGACGCGGCCGAGCAGCACCTCGCGGCTCTCCCCGGCCAGCGCCCGGCGCAGCGCGTCGTCGTCGGCCTGCGGCGGCAGTGCGGGGGCGGCGCGCAGGGCGCGCAACCGGTCGCGTTCGGCGGCGGACAGCTTCAGCCGCACCGCCAGCGCCGTTGCATCGCCGTCCAGCAGCGCCGCCAGCCGCAGCATCGGGTCGGCGGGCGTCCCGCGGGCCACCAGCGCCGCCAGCCGCAACGGCGCCGTGCCCTCCGGCAGCACCGCGGCGAGCACGCCGAGCTGCTGCATCAGCGCCACCGCGCCGCGCGGGTCGGGCGCGGCCAGGATGCGCTTCAGCTCCATCCAGACCCGCTCGGCGGACAGCCGTCGCAGCCCCGGCACCGCCGCCGCGATCGCCGCCACCGCCTCGGCGTCCGCCGCCCCGGCGCCGTAACGCGCCCAGAAACGGAAGAAGCGCAGGATGCGCAGATAGTCTTCCGCGATGCGGGTCGCCGCCTGGCCGACGAAGCGCACGCGGCCGGCGCGCAGGTCGGAAATTCCGCCGAAGTAGTCGAACACCGCGCCGTTCGCTGCCATCGACATCGCATTGATGGTGAAGTCGCGGCGCGCCGCGTCGGCCTGCCAGTCGTCGGTGAAGGCGACTTCGGCGTGGCGGCCGTCGGTGCTGAGGTCGTGGCGCAGCGTCGTCACCTCGAAGCCGCGATGGCCGGAGACCGCCGTGACCGTGCCGTGGTCGATGCCGGTCGGCACCGCCTTCAGCCCCGCCGCGGCCAGCGCGGCCATCACGTCCGCCGGCGGGCGGGGGGTCGCCAGATCGACATCCGCGACCGGACGGCCGGCCAGCGCGTCGCGCACCGCGCCGCCGACCAGCCGCGCTTCCGGCAGCGCCGTCAGCACCGCGCGCAGGGCCGGGTCGGCCAGGAACGCCGGCGGCGGCGCGAGCGTCAGCGCCGGCGCGCCGCTCATCGCGCGGCGGGGACGCCGTGCCCCGGCACGATGCGCCCGTCCTCCAGTTGCGCCGGCACATAGGTCTCGCCGCGTTCCAGCCGGCGCGCCAGGCCGAACCACAGCGTTGCCGTCGCCAGCACCGTGACCGCGGCGACCGCCCCCCACAGCAGCGCCGGCTGCGCCCGCGCCGCCGCAAGCCGCCAGGCGGCGTAGAGCACGAACGGGGACAGGAACAGCGCCAGCTCGGCCCAGCGCATCAATCCGCTCCGCGCAGCCGCGCCGCCAGATTGACCAGGATGCCGGCGGTCGCGCCCCAGATGTAATGCTCGGGATGCGGCCAGACCCAGAACTCGCGCCACCGGCCCCGGAAATGCGCCCGCCGCCGCTGCGGCGCCGCGGGATCGAGCAGCACCGACAGCGCCAGCTCGAACACCACCTCCACCTCCGCCTGCGACGGGCGCAGGCCGAGCTCCGGCAGCGGCACGCCCGGCGGCAGCAGGCCGAGCACGGGGGTGATGCAGAACCCGGTGCCGGTGACATAGGACGGCAGCCGCCCGAGCACCTCCACCCGCGCCGGATCGAGGCCGATTTCCTCCTCCGCCTCGCGCAGCGCCGCGGCCTCGGCGCTGGCGTCCTCGGGATCGATGCGGCCGCCGGGGAAGCTCACCTGGCCGGCATGGGCGGACAGATGCGCGGTGCGCTTGGTCAGCAGCACGCCCGGCGCCGGGCCGAGCACGAACGGCACCAGCACCGCCGCCGGCTTCAGCGGTCCGGGGGTGAGGTCGTGCA
>JAJZVE010000273.1 GCA_021845835.1 Pseudomonadota bacterium
CCGCGACGCGGGCCGTCGCGGTCGCGGCTGAGCGTCCGCCCGCCTGGGCCGGCGCCGCGCCGGACTGGCGCCCGGCGCCGCCGCCGCCCGAACAGATGCCGCCGCTGCCGCTCGCGCCCAGCCGGCCGGAGGATGCCGCGCTCGGCAGCGTGCCCGGCGCCGATTCGCCGCTCGCGGCACGCGATGCCACCGGGGCACGGTTCCGGCGCGGCCGGCTGGTGCATGCGCTGCTGCAGCATCTGCCAGCGTTGCCGGAGGCGGCGCGGGACGCGGCGGCGCAGCGTTTCCTGGCGCGGCCGGGCCATGCGCTCGGCGCCGGCGATGCGGCGGCGATCACCGCCGACGTGCTGGCGGTGCTGGCGCACCCGCTGCTGGCGCCGCTGTTCGGCCCGGCCGGCCGCGCCGAGGTGCCGCTCACCGGCCTGATCGCGGGGCGCGTGGTGGGGGGCGTGGTGGACCGGCTGGCGGTGCTGCCCGACCGGGTGCTGATCGCCGACTACAAGACCAGCCGCACCCCGCCCGCCGCGCCGGCGGACGTGCCGGTGCTCTATCTGCGCCAGATGGCGGCCTATCGCGCCGTGCTGCAGGCAATCCATCCGGAGCGGGACATCCTGTGCGCCCTGGTCTGGACCACCGGCGCCGCGGTCATGCCGCTCGCTCCGGCGCTGCTGGACCGGCATGCCCCCGGTGCGGAGCCGCCGGCTTGATCGCGTGCCGCCCGCGCCCCACCTCCGCCCGCAACGTCACGGAAGGACGACGACGATGAGTGCCAATACCAAGCCCGTCACCGATGCCAGTTTCGCCACCGACGTGCTCGGCGCGCCGGGGACGGTGCTGGTGGATTTCTGGGCCGAATGGTGCGGCCCGTGCCGCGCCATCGCCCCGGCGCTGGAGGAGATCGGCGCCGAGTTCGCCGGCAAGCTCACCATCGCCAAGGTGAACGTGGACGAGAACCCACGCACGCCGAACGACTACAACGTGCGCGGCATCCCGACGCTGGTGCTGTTCAGGGACGGCAAGCTGGTCGCGACCAAGGTCGGCGCCGCGCCCAAGAGCGTGCTGCGCGACTGGATCGCCGCGGCGATCTAGGGCTCTCACCCAGGCCCTCTCCCGCAAGCGGGAGAGGGTGGCGCGCAGCGCCGGGTGAGGGTCAGGCGCGCAGCGCCGCCGCGATATCCTCCGGCTCGCCGCGCGTGCGCTTGACCAGCAGCTTGTTCAGTGCGTGGACATAGGCGCGGGCCGAGGCGACGATCGTGTCGGTGTCGGCGGCCTGGCCGTCCACCAGCTTGCCGCCCTCCTCCAGCCGCACCGTCACGCGCGCCTGCGCGTCCGTCCCCTCCGTCACCGCGCCGACGGAGAACAGGCGCAGCGTCGCCTCGTGCGGAAACAGGGTGCGCAGCGCGTTGAAGGTCGCGTCCACCGGGCCGTCGCCGGTGGCGTGCGCGCTGCGCAGCTGCCCGTCCACTTCCAGTTCGAGATCGGCCTTCGCCGGGCCGCGCGAACCGGCATGGACGTCGAGGGCTACGAAGCGGATGCGGTCGTGGCCGCGCAGCACTTCGTCATCGACCAGCGCCGCGATGTCCTCGTCGTACACGACCTTCTTGCGGTCGGCGAGGTCCTTGAAGCGGCGGAACGCATCGTTGAGCTGGTTGTCGCCCACTTCGCCGTAGCCGAGCGCGCGCAGCTTGTCGCGGAACGCGGCGCGGCCGGAATGCTTGCCCATCACCAGCGAGGAGCGTGACCAGCCCACACTTTCCGGCGTCATGATCTCGTAGGTGGCGGCGTTCTTCAGCACGCCGTCCTGGTGGATGCCGCTTTCGTGCGCGAAGGCGTTGCGGCCGACAATGGCCTTGTTCGGCTGCACGTCGAACCCGGTGATGGCGGCGAGCAGTTTCGAGGTCTTCAGGATGTTCGGCGTGCTCACCCCGGTGACGCAGCCGATGGCGTCGTGGCGCGTGCGGATCGCCATCACGACTTCCTCCAGCGAGGCGTTGCCGGCGCGCTCGCCGATGCCGTTGATGGTGCATTCGATCTGCCGCACGCCGGCGGCGACGGCGGCCAGCGTGTTGGCGACCGCAAGGCCGAGATCGTTGTGGTTGTGCGTGGAGAAGATCACGCTATCGGCGCCCGGCACACGTTCGCGCAGCATGGCGAAGATGCGGTGCATGTCCTCCGGCATCGCGTAACCGACGGTATCGGGGATGTTGATGGTGGTGGCGCCGGCGCGGATCGCGGCTTCGACGCAGCGGCACAGGAAGTCGGGATCGCTGCGGCTGCCGTCCTCGGCGGACCATTCCACGTCGTCGGTGTGCTGGCGCGCCAGCGAGACGCTGTCGGCGACGGCGGCCAGCACCTCCTGCGGCTCCATGCGCAGCTTGTGCTTCATGTGCAGCGCGCTGGTGCTGATGAAGGTGTGGATGCGCCTGCGCTCGGCCGGCGCGACCGCTTCGGCGGCGCGCAGGATGTCGGCGCGGGCGGCGCGGGCGAGGCCGGCGATCACCGGGCCTTTGACGTTCTGCGCGATCAGCCGGACGCTTTCGAAATCGCCGGTGGAGGCGATCGGGAAGCCGGCCTCCATGACATCGACGCCCAGCTCCGCCAGCGCCTCCGCCATGCGCAGCTTTTCCTGCAGGTTCATGGAGAAGCCGGGCGACTGCTCGCCGTCGCGCAGCGTGGTGTCGAAGATGATGACGCGGCCTTCGGGCAGGGCGCCGAAGCTCGGGTGGTTGATGGGCATGTCGGGGCGGCCTTTGCGGAGTGATCGACTGTTACCACGAACACCGGTTCCGGCGCGACGGCGCGCGGGGCCCGGGCGACCCCCCTGAGCGGCGGCGGCGCGTCAGGCGCGCGGCGCTACGCCCAGGGGCGGGTAAGTCGAAGGAGCAGGCCGAGCGGCAGGCACACCGACGCGCCCGCATGGGCGGAGGCGATCAGCGGCGATCGGGGCGCGCCGGAGGACATGGATCTCCAGTAGCGCGCCGGGCGCCGGCGTGCAAGCGGCGCGGTGGACGCGCGGTGGCCCACTCGACGGCCCACCGCCGGCACGATACAAGCGCATACGGGGAAATGGGGCGCCGGCCGGACACGATGTCCGGCACGCGACCGCAGCAGTCCGGGAGAGAAACAATGGCACGTGCCGCAGCCTGGCTGGCATTGGCGAGCGCACTCGGGGCGGCGCTCGGCCTGTCCGCCACACCGGCGCCGGCCGGCGAGGCGCGGCATTTCACATTCGGCTACGACCAGCCGCATACCACCGGCTACGGCGTCGTCGGCGACATCTTCAACGACACGCTCTCCCGCCTCAGCGGCGGCACCATGGCGATCGACCAGTTCCCCGGCGCGCAGCTCGGCCAGGAGCCGCAGATGCTGCAGAAGATCCGCACCGGCGACATCGACTTCATCATCGCTTCCACCGCCAATTCGGCAACCGTGGCGCCGGAGTCGGGCGTGATGTCGATTCACTACCTGTTTCGTTCGGAAGCGGGCCTGGTGCGCGCCCTCGCCGACCCGAAGGTGACCGCCGCCGTGCGCGCGATGTTCGACGCCAACGTCAAGGGTGCGCATGTGCTGTCGCTGTGCACGCTCGGCCTGCGCAACCTCTATGGCCGCAAGGAAATTCACACGGTTGCCGACATGGTTGGCCTGAAGGTGCGCGTGCAGGCGACGCCGACCGAGGACACGATGTTCCCCGCCTACGGCGCGCAGGTCGTGCACATGCCGTTCGGCAGCGTCTATACCTCGCTGCAGACCGGGGTGATGGACGCCGCCGAGAACGGCATCGACGTCTATCTCGCCAACAAGCATTACGAGGTGGCGCCGGTCATGTCGCTCAGCGAGCACGAAGCCAACAACTGCGTCATCTGGGTGAGCGACCGGCTGTGGCTGAGCCTGACGCCGCAGCAGCAGGGCTGGGTGCAGGCGGCGGCGGACGAGGTGGCGGCGCGGCAGCCGCAACTGGCGGTCGATCTCGATCACCAGGCGGCCGCCAAACTGCGCAAGATCGGCGTGCGCTTCGTCGATGTGGACAAGTCCGGCTTCATCAAGGTCGCCGAGCCGCTGCAGGACAAGATCGCCGCCGGACTCGGCCCGCATGCCGTGGAGATCCTGCACCTGGTACGCGCCGACCAGTAGGCCGGCGCACGGGGCAGGGCCGTGGCCTGCGGATTCGTGTCGGACGCCGACCGGCACCTGAAATGGCCCGCGCTCGATGCGCTGGAACAGGCGCTGATGCTGCTGTGCGGCGTCTGCCTCGCCGGCGTCTGCGGCTTCGTGCTGCTCGACATCGTCACGCGCGAGATCGGCCATCCGCTGCTGTGGCTGCAGGAGGCGACGTCGCTTTCCTTCACCTATGGCATCTTCATCGGCACCGCCGTCGCGACGCGCCGCAACGACCACCTCTATCTGGCCGCGATGACCGAGGCGATGCACGGCCGCACGCGCCAGTTTTTCGAGGTATTCAACCGCGTTGTGGTCGGCGCCGTCGGCATCGCGATGGCGGTGTGGGGCATCGCCAACGTCATCACCGGCCTGGGCAACCTGCGCATGCCCTCGATGCTGCCGCTGTCCTGGTGGTATGCGGCGATTCCGTTGAGCGGCGCGCTGGTGTTCGTGTTCAGCGTCGAGCAGATCGTGCAGGGGCTGCGGCACGGCTTCGGCGCCGGGACCGGCTGAGCGCGATGCCGAGCAGCGTCGTCCTGCTGATCATCACAGGCACGTTCCTGGCACTCGGCTATCTCGGCGTGCCGGTGGCGTTCGCGCTGATCGCCGGGTCGCTGCTCGGCACGCTGCTGACGCAAGTGACGCTGCAATCCATCATCGGCCAGTTGTTCAACGGCATCGACAACGAGGCGCTGGCGGCGATCCCGTTCTTCCTGCTGGTCGGCGAGCTGATGACCTCGGCCAATCTCGTGCAGCGCATCGCAGCCCTGTCGCAGGCACTGGTCGGCCATGTCCGGGGCGGACTGGCGCAGGTCACCACGGTGTTCGCGATCTTCTTCTCCGGCATTTCCGGTTCCACATCGGCCGATGTCGCGGTGCTTTCGCGCACGATGAGCGGGCCGATGGCGGACGAAGGCTATAAGCCCGAATTCACCGCCGCCCTGATCGCCGCCGCGTCCACCATTGCCGCACTGGTGCCGCCGAGCATCATGGCGGTGGTGTACGGTGCGATCGGCAACGTCTCGATCGCCGGGCTGTTCCTCGGCGGCATCGTGCCGGGGCTGATGATCGGGATCGGGCTGATGATCTACTGCTATTTCTTCGGCCCACGCGGCTTCGTGCGCCCGCGCGCGACGTTCCGTACGCTGCGCCGTGCCGGCGGCGCGGCGGCGCTGCCGATGCTGATCCCGGCAATCCTGCTCGGCGGCATCGTCTCCGGTGCGTTCACGCCGACCGAGGCGGGCGTCGTCGCCATCGTCTATATCCTGCTGGTCGTCATGCCGGTGCACAATGCGCGGCATCTGCGGCAGGTGCCGCGGGATTTTGTGCAGGCCGGGCTGATCTACGCGCTGCCGATGATCACCATCGCCGGCGCCTCCGCGTTCGGCTGGCTGCTGGCCTATTTGCGCGGGCCGATCGTGGTGGCCGGCTGGATCACCGGACTGGGCGGCACCGATCCGGTGCGCATCATGTTCCTGCTGGTGCTGGTGTTCACCATCGTCGGCGACTTCATCGAGCCGGTGCCGGCGATCATCATCTTCATGCCGGTGGTGAACGCGCTGAGCGACGGCGCCAACATCAACGGCGTGCACATGGGCGTGGTGCTGATCGTGACGCTGGCGTTCGGCCTGATCACGCCGCCCTATGGGCTGGCGCTGCTGATGGCATCGAAATTCGTCGGCACGCGCTTTTCGTCCGCGCTGCGGGCGTCGCTGCCGATCTATCTGGTGTTCTTCGTCACCATCGCGGCGACGATCTTCTTCCCGTCCGTGGTGCTGTTTCTGCCGAAGCTGCTGTTCCCGGAATCGGTCGGCTGTTTCCGCGCGCCCGGCGGGACCGGCTATATCTGCCCGTGAGGGCACAACGGCGCGATCACCCCTCTCTCCGCCTGCAGCCTGTTCGCCGTCATCGCATTCCGCCGCCGTCATTGGCCGGTGATGCTCATCGTATGCAACGCATCGTTGCGCACCGGCAAATCTCTCCGCATGTGGCGGAATGCGCTTCGCTTTTCCGCCCTGCTCGCTACGCGCGACATCACGCGAACCACAGTCGCAGGGGCTTCAGGCATCCAGCGACTGCGCCCCTGGATGCCCGCTTTCGCGGGCATGACGTAGGAACCGCTTGATGCATGATGAAGAGTTTCCGGACAGACGCTCAGAGAATAGCCGGTGAGAGCGCTGCGGACGGTGCGCTTGCCTGCAACATCTGAATGACTCTGAGCACTGGCGCGACCGCCCGCAAGCGGAAGACGGCCGCGGTGTGGGG
>JAJZVE010000274.1 GCA_021845835.1 Pseudomonadota bacterium
CCTGCGGCAACCCCCTCCAGTAATTCGCCGGCGGTGAACAGCAGGACGACCACCGCCGCCTCGGTCGGGGCGCCGATCAGCACGGCGCCGAGCGTCGCGACCGACATCAGCATCTCGATGCTGAACGGGGTGCCGGCGCCCGCAAGCCGGATCGCCTTGGCGCCGAAGAACCCCAGGCCGAGCAGGGCGGCCGGGAGTTCGGCCCACTTGCCCACGGCCGGGGCGGCGCTGGCCACAACCAGCCCGCCCAGCATGAGGGTGGCCAGCGCCAGCAGCAGGCGTGCCCTCCCGGTCGTCCACCATGCCGGCTCGGCGTCGGTCGCGACACTGTCTGCCGTGTCGCCGGCGCCGACCACACGCATGGGGGCAACGGGGCGGATCTCAAAGCCGAGACTGCGGATCCGGGCCTCGATGGTTGCGCGCGGCGTCGCGTCCTCGTCCAACCGCAGGGCGAGGGTCTGGCTCTGGAAGTCGAGCCGCACGCCATCCGTGCCGCCGAGCCGCCTGAGTGCCGTCTCGATCGTGCTGGCGCAGCTCGGGCAATCCATGCCACCGACGCGGTAGCGTAGCGCGGTCGTGGTCGGGTTGGCCGGGGCATCCATGGCGCGGTCCTTGTGCGTGGTGCTCGCCGCCCGATATGGGACCTGTAGCGACCACAGGTTCAAGGGGGTGCAGCATGGCGCGGCCACCAGGCGCGGCGTTCTCGATCGGTGACCTCGCCACGCGCAGCGGCACGAAAGTCGAGACGATCCGCTATTACGAGAAACTCGGCCTGATGCCGAAGGCGTCACGCACCGCCGGCAACCATCGCGCCTATACGCGCGCGCACACCGATCGTCTGGCCTTCATCCGTCACGGCCGTGAACTTGGGTTCCCGCTGGACAGCGTGCGGGCCCTGCTGACTTTGGCGGACGATCGGGAGCGCCCTTGCGCCGAGGTGGATGCCATCGCCCGCAAACATCTGACCGCAGTGCGCGACCGCATCGGGTTGCTGCGGACACTTGAGGCGGAGTTGTCCCGCATGCTCGATCGGTGTGGCCGCGGCCAAGTGGCGGAGTGCCGCGTCATCGAGGTGCTGGCTGATCAGACGCACGTGCACTGCCTGTCGCCAGAGCATTCCGGACACAGGTTGAGGGATGTACCCACCCTGGACGGAAAGCCATGATGGTTGTGCGCCGCCAGGGTATTTGCGTCCCGGTCCCGATATGGTCAGCCCGACAGGGGAGCGTAGAAGTCGCAATAGCCCATCGGGCTGATGCCGCCCTGCACGAGCTGGCAGCTGCCCGCTTGCATCATGCCCGGGCCCATGGTCCCGCCCATCATGCCGGACCCGGCGGTACCGCCGGCCGCGATGAAATACTTGCACATGCTACACATCCGCCCATTATTCGGCCGGTCCTGGTACCGCGCTGCCTGCTTGGTGGCCTTGGGCGCCGTCGCGCCGGCTCGGCGCAGCGACAGGCCAGCCATCCCGGCAAGCGCCGCAAGGCGCCCCAGCCAGGCACGGCGGGAGAAGTTCGGCATCGGTACCCTCCTTCGTTGCGGCCGTCTTGCACGTCAGCCCTGGGAGATCAGGCGCCGCTTCTCTTGGTATTCAGCTTGGTCGATCTCGCCGCGCGCAAGACGCTCGTTGAGGATGTCCATCGCCGTCCGCCCCGGCGGTGAATGGTGCAACGGCGCTTGCCATGGACCGCCGAGCCACCGAACTGCGAGCACGATGGCCGTGATGACCACGGCGAGCATGAGGATCATGAACAGTGGTCCAAGGATCATGCCGTACCACCCCCAACCCCACATCATTTGCGGGCCGTAGCCGTAGGGTCCCGCCTGGGTCTGGGCCCAGGCCGCAACTGGGGTCAACGCGGCCGTTGCGCTCACGGTGGCCGCCCATCGGCAGAGAGCCTTCATTCTGGTACTCCGTTTCCAGTGCAGCGTTCCGAAGCGAGGTTCGGCTAGGCGCATTCGAGTACGAAGTCGTTGACGTGGATCAACCGGCTTCTTTCGACGGCTGCCGGCATGATCGAACAAGATCCCGGCGGTTCCACGCCAACGCCGGCGGAGAGGATCCGGCTCCTGATGGGCATCCCTCACTCCCTTGAATGGCGATTGCGCCATGCGTGCCCGATCCACGTTGACCGGCAGGACAGATTGCCGTGCTTCCCGTCGCCATTGCCATCCTTGCCAGGTATCGCTCGTCGCGCGATGAGGCACCCACGGCGGCTGCACCTGGCTTACGCGAAGATCAGCACCGTGGCGCCCCACGCCACGAGCCCGGCTGCAAGCACGCGACCGGCCAGCTTCCCTCGCGGGATCGCCTTCTCGATGAACACGATCACCGCGAGGGCGGCGATCCAGAGGAGGTTCATGGCCCCGCCGACAAACAGGAGCCCCATCAGCATCCAACAGCAGCCGACGCACAGCAGGCCGTGCCGCAGCCCCATTCGCAGCGCGCCGGTCGTCCCGGCGCGCCAGTGACGGGCCAGAAATTCGGTCGGCGCGCGGCAGTGACGCAGGCAGGCCTGCTTGATCGGGAGGAGCTGATAGATGCCCGCCGCCACGAAGACCGCGCCCGAAACTATCGGGCTGTCCACCGTCAATGCGGGCGACAGGAGCATCATCTGTGTCAGGCCCCACTGGAGGCCAGTCGCAACGGCGGCGAAGATCGCCCAGACGCAGACATAGGCGAAGCCGAAGGCGGCCGTCCGGCGCAGCGCCGCCGCACCCGGATGCCCCCGGCGGCTGATCGCGGCGAACAGCAGGATCATGGGGGCCGCGCCCGGCAGCATCATCGCCACCATCATCAACGCCCACATCGCGAACATCACACCGGCATAGCGCGGCGTCCACGACGCGGCGTCCGTCACCATCGGCGTGGCGTCCATGCGAACACCCGCGCCAAGAACAAGATACGTCCAGGCCAGCAGCGCCACGGCCCCAAGCGCCGCGAGCACCACGACACGGTCACGGCGGAGGACGCGCATCAGGGCTGGCTGACCCGTCGTCATCGATCTTCACTCCTCGCCGGTCCATGCCCCCGGCGTGGGGTCAGGCAGCGACACCCGTCGGGGCCTGCTGGACCCTGGCGAGCGAGCTGTGACCCTGCGAGACGGTGAACCGGAGACCGCCGGTGCTCTCGATCCGCGCGCTCGCGATTTCCGCGGTGTGGTGTTCGAATCCTTCCGGCATCACCACCCGGATGCGATGCGGCGCACCGCTGATCGGATTGCGGATCGGCTGCGTCTCGGTTTCCAGGATGCCCGGGATGGACACGCGCGCGGTGCGTCCGTCCAGGTCGAAATCGAACGCGATCGGCGCGAAGATCGGATCCAGGACACGCGCGACGATCAGGCTGAAGATATGGAACAGGGTCCCCTCGTCGGAGTGTTGTCCCGACAGGATCGCGAACAGCGCCTCGCGCTGCTGCGGATCGGCGCGTTCATCGACGATCGGCTGGATGGTGCCGTTGCCCTCGTGCAACGCACCCGGGAAGTCCAGCACGACAACAAAGGACAGGGCATCGAGGCGCACGTCACCAAAATGCCCCTGCGCGATGCGCATCCCGACCAAACCCTTGCAGTCGCCATGGGTCGGCGGCGCATTGAAGTCGCAGGGACAGCCGAACGCGCAGTTGCAGTTCTTGATCCAGTCGCCTTTGAGGCGCCATTCGGTGCGTGACACGGTTGCGTTCTCCCTTGGTTTGCCGATGGCACCAGCCGGCGCCAGCCGGCTATTTTTTCGCCAGGTATTTCAGCAGCGCCACAACACCGAGCACGAGAATCACCAGCACCAGCAGCCAGACAATCCCCATCCCAGTCATTGTCGTGCCCATCCATCCGCCGAACGATCGTCCCATCATGGCGCGGCGTTCTCCCCGGCCGCGACGACGGCTTCCACCGGTCGCCCCGCGGCCCACCATTCGGGGTAGCCGTCCACCAGACGGCTTGCCTCGTAGCCCTCGGCGCGCAGCGCCGCCACGGCCTCGAACGCGTAAACGCAGTAGGGACCACGACAATAGGCGATCACGGCGCGGTCGGCGGGCAGCCCTGGCATTCGGGCGGGCAGGTCGGCGAGCGGGATGTTCACCGCACCTGGGATGTGACCGGCGGCGAATTCCTCGGCCGGCCGCACGTCGATCAAGGTTACCAGGCCCGCGCGCAGCCGGTGGGCGAGTTCGTCGTGCGACACCGGCTCCAGCGAATCCCGCGCCCGGAAATAACTCTCGACAACGCGGTCGAGCTCCGCCCGACCGCGTTCGGCGGAGCGGCAAAGCGCCATCAGCAGGTCCACCACGTCACGCGCGGCCAGACCGTAGAGCACCTGCTTGCCCGCGCGCCGTGCCACCACCAGCCCGGCGCGGCGCAGGAGCTGCAAATGCTGCGAGGCGTTGGTGACCCGCAGCTCCGACAGGCGCGCCAGGGCCTCCACGCTGCGCTCGCCCTGGGCCAGCAATTCGACCAGCTCCACCCGGTGGGGGTTCGCCAGCGCCTGGGCGACCAGGGCGAATTGCTCGAACACGGCACGCTTCGGATTGAGGGTTGACGGCATGACTCAATCAATCCAATGATATCTGGAATCTAGGATAAGGCGATCGCGCCTGTCAACACAGACCGGCCCGGGTGCCGCCCGGCCGGCCAGGGAGGTCACCATGATCCTGCGCTCCTTCCTCCATCGCGACCCGGTTGCGGTCTCCTACCTGTTCGGCTGCGGCGGCGAGGCGATGGCCGCGGCGGTTGATCCGCTGGGGCCGATCGAGCCGTATCTGGAAGCCGCCGAACAAACCGGCATGCGCATCCGCTACGTGATCGACACACATCTCCACGCCGATCACCGCTCCGCGGCGCGCGAGCTCGCCGCCGCCGCCGGCGCGCCCTACGTGCTGCACGCCTCCGCCGCCACCGGTTTTCCGTTCCACGGCGCGGCCGATGGCGACGTGCTCGACCTCGGCAATGTGACGGCCGAGGTATGGCACATCCCCGGCCACACCCCCGAACACATCGCGCTGCTGGTCACCGACCACACGCGGGCCGAGGAACCCTGGTTCGTGCTGACCGGTCACACCTTGATGGCCGGCGATCTCGGCCGCACCGAGCTCGCTACCAGCGCCGAGGCCGGCGCGCGCGCCCTGTTCGCCAGCGCACGACGGTTGAAGGCGCTGCCCGACTATGTGGACGTGCTGCCGGGCGCCTATGCCGGCTCGGTCTGCGGCCGGCGGCTCAGCGGCAAGCCGAGCTCGACGATCGGGTTCGAGCGGCGCCACAACGAAGCGTTCGGAATCGACAACGAAGCGGACTTCGTGCGCTTCATGTTGGAAGAGATCCCGCCGCCGCCGCCGGAGGCCGCGGTGCTGCGTGCCGCCAATGCCGGCCGCGCCCTGACGCCGGCCTGACCCCCGATGGACGCCGTGGCGTTCGCGCACCGACCCGGCATTCGCGTCAACCTCGGCCAGTTCGCGCTGCAGACCGTGCAGGTCTTCTGCGTCGGCCTGACGGTGGGCATGGAGCGCACCGTGCTGCCCGCGCTCGCGCCGGAGTTCGGCGTGGCGAAGGGCGCCTACCTGTTCCTGGCCTCCTTCGTGCTGTCGTTCGGCCTGGTGAAGGGCGCGCTCAATTTCGTCGCCGGCAGCCTGTCCGACCAGATCGGACGCAAGCGGGTGATGCTGGCGGGCTGGCTCGCCGGACTGCCGATCCCGCTGCTGATCTTCTTCGCGCCCAACTGGTGGTGGATCATCGCCGCCAACGTGTTCCTCGGCGTGAACCAGGCGTTCACCTGGACCATGACGGTGACCAGCCAGGTCGATCTCGCCGGCAGCCACCAGCGCGGGCTCGCGGTCGGCATCAACGAGGCGGCGGGATACGCGGCGGTCGGGCTGGCCGGAATAGGCACCAGCTATCTCGCAGCGCTGTACGGGCCGCGCTGGGCGCTGCTGGTGTTCGGCCTCGCGGTGATCGCGGGCGCGCTGATCCTGCTCGCGGGCGTGCGCGACACCTTGGCCTGGGTGCACGCCGAGCACGCGCAGACGACCCCGTCGAACGCCACGCCGACGGCGATGCCCCACTGGGGCGAGGCGTTCCTCCTGGTCTCCTTCCGCGACGCGACCTACCGCGCCCTGTGCCAGGGCGGCGTGGCGAACAAGATCGCCGATACGCTGGTCTGGGCCCTGTTCCCGGTCTATTTCCGCGCCCGCCACCTGGGCGTGGTGCAGATCGGCTGGCTCACCGGGATCTACGCCATGGTGTGGGGCCTGTCGCAGCTCTGGACCGGGCATCTGGCCGACCGGATCGGCCGCAAGCCCCCGGTGGTCGCGGGGTTCTTCCTGCTCGCGCTGGGGATCGCGGTCACGGCGGCCGCCAGCAGCGTGCTGGTGTGGGAGATCGCGGCGGTGGTGATGGGCGTCGGCATGGCCCTGCTCTATCCGAACC